>JBBTVP010000048.1:0-2182 GCA_038063175.1 Patescibacteria group bacterium | reverse complement strand
ATATTGAAAAAGAAACGGTAGGCTGGACCGATAACTACGACGGATCAACGAAGGAACCAAAAGTATTACCCGCTAAACTTCCCAATTTTCTCTTGAACGGCGCGGTCGGTATCGCCGTTGGTATGGCAACTTCCATTCCGCCCCACAACCTCGGCGAAGTTGCGGATGCCACGCTCCATCTTATAGACAATCCGAAGGCAACCGGAGCTGATCTTGCCGAATTCGTGAAGGGACCAGACTTCCCGACGGGGGGCATTATTTATGGAAAGAAGGCGATCGCGGAGGCATACGCAACCGGTCGAGGCGCCATCACGACCCGCGGCGTTGCTGAAGTCACCGAACGAAAGGGATCAAAGGCGTTCGATATTATCATCAGCGAAATTCCCTATCAGGTTAATAAAGCAGAACTCATTATAAAAATTGCCGAACTCGTCACCGAAAAACGGATTGAAGGCGTTAAAGACGTCCGGGATGAATCCGATAAAGATGGGCTCCGCGTGGTGATTGAGCTTAAAAACGATGCGGCTCCGCAGAAGATTTTGAACCAGCTCTACCAACTGACCGATCTTCAGAAGGATTTCCATATGAATATGATTGCGCTCGTAGATGGCATCCAGCCACAGGTGCTGTCGCTCAAAGACGTACTCACGGAATATGTAAAGCACCGCGAAGAAGTAGTGCGCCGCCGGGCCGAGTTTGATCTCCGCCGCGCCGAGGAACGTGCTCACGTCTTAGAAGGTCTCGCGAAAGCGCTTTCGATGATCGACAAAGTCATCGCGACCATTAAAAAATCCGAGGATCGCGAGGATGCGCACCGGAACCTCGTAAAGCAGTTCAAATTTTCAGACATCCAGGCAAACGCCATCCTCGAAATGAAGCTCCAGACACTCGCGCACCTCGAGGAACAAAAGATTGAGAACGAACTCAAGGAAAAAAAGAAGCTCATCGAAGATCTGAAATCGCTTCTCGGGAGCCAGGCGAAAATCCGGAAAGTCATTAAGGATGAACTCGGTGAAATTAGAACTCGTTACGCGGACGACCGCCGCACGAAGGTGGTCGCGGGCGGGCTCACTGATTTCAAAGAAGAAGATCTTATCCCACAAGAAGAAACCATCATTACCTTCTCGCGCGCCGGGTACGTAAAGCGCCTTCCCCCGGGAACTTTCAAGAGCCAAAAGCGTGGCGGAAAGGGGCTCATTGGGAGCGATGTTGCGGATGAAGATTTTTTGATGCACCTCGTTGCGGCGAAAACCCACGACAACATCCTTTTCTTCACCGACCGCGGACGGGTGTTCCAGACAAAGGTATGGGAAATTCCCGCCGCGTCCCGAACCGCGAAGGGACGACCCATCCACAACTTCCTTGAAATTCCGACGGAAGAAAATGTGAGCGCAATCATCACCTACCCGAACATGAAAACCGAGGAAGCCACGCACGCCTTCCTCGTTATGGCAACGAAGAGCGGCGTGGTGAAAAAAACACCGCTCTCTGATTTCGGGAACGTTCGGAGAACCGGCATCATCGCACTGACACTCCAGAAGGGCGACCTTTTGGGATGGGTACGGCTCTCATCTGGAAAAGACGATGTGATTATCACTACCTCGCGCGGTCAGTCCATCCGATTCAAAGAATCCCAAGCGAGAGCCATGGGAAGAGCTGCGGCAGGAGTGCGCGGCATTCGCCTCAAGAAAGACGATGAAGTGAGCTCGATGGATCTCATCCCCACGGGCGGAGGAAAGAAAACAGAACGACTCTTTGTTGCTATGGCGAACGGCTACGGAAAACAAACCCCGATTGGCGACTACCGCGTGCAGAGCCGCGGCGGATCAGGTATCAAAACCGCAAACATCACTTCGAAAACTGGTCTCCTCATTGGGGCAGAGCTCGTAGACGAGGAAGAGGAAATCATCGCGCTCTCCGCAAAGGGTCAGATCATCAAGACGAATCTCGCCGATGTGAGAACCGCGAGCCGCGCCACTCAAGGGGTGCGCGTAATGACCCTGAACTCGGGAGATAAACTCGTGGCGTTTATTTGTCTCTAGAACCCGAAAACGCTCGTACTGATTTCATAGCACCGGGGTCCTCCTCTTCCTGCGAGCGGAGTCCCCTTCCTCTCCCGCCGGCGAGTCCCGCGTTGCGGGACGCCAAGCTCGCCGGCGCTCCGAGAGCTGCTCTGAAATCA
>JBBTVP010000047.1:10710-16340 GCA_038063175.1 Patescibacteria group bacterium | reverse complement strand
ATAAGCCGCACAAAACGAATATACCGGCGGGCATTATACTCGTGGTGGAAGAGCGGAAGCTTCTCGGCATTGCAACTGACGGCGACATCCGGCGTGCGCTCGCGGGTGGCACCGATCTTGAGGCTTCCATCGGGTCGATCATGAATCGGAACCCCTTCCTCGTGGATGGGCCGAAGACAAATCTCGAGATTCTTTCCCTCGTCGTTGATAAAATTAAGCACGAACACTGGCACAAAGACCGGCTTGACAAGATTGTAGTTGTCGACAAAAAGCGTCGGGTGCTCGACGTGATCGGATTCTATGATCTTTGGCAGGCAAGCGACATGCGTTTCAAGCACATCGGTATTGTGGGGCTTGGCTACGTTGGTCTCACCCTCGCTCTCACGCTTGCCGACTTGGGGTTCCGAGTGAGAGGATTTGACGCAGATTCTCGCGTTTTCGAATCCCTAAGAAAAGGAAAGGCGCACATCTTTGAGGACGGTATTGACGCGCTCATGAAGGAGCACAGCGAAAAAAACCTTAAGATCGTCAGTGCCTTTTCCGGGGAGAACAACTGCGACATTTACTTCGTGGCGGTGGGAACTCCACTCAAAGGCAACAAGACGCCCGAAATGAAACATCTCGAGGCGGCGGCCAAAAATATTGGGAAGGTGTTGAAGCTGGGAGACCTTGTAGTGCTTAGGTCCACGGTTCCAGTCGGCACCACGCGGAACGTCGTGCTCCCGATTCTTGAAAATGAATCGGGACTTACCGGCGGAACGGATTTTCTCCTCGCGTTTGCCCCGGAGCGGACCGTAGAAGGGAAGGCGCTTGAAGAACTGAGGACGCTTCCCCAGGTGATTGGCGGCTTGAACCACGCGAGCGCCGATTCCACCGCGAATATTTTCGGATTCATAACGAATTCAAATTTCATACTTCCCTCGCTTGAGGAAGCAGAGATGGTAAAGCTTGTGAACAACACCTACCGTGACGTTACGTTTGCATTCGCAAACGAGATTTCGCTCGTGAGTCGCAGATGGGGAATTGATACAAAGCGAGTAATCGAGGCAGCAAACCACGGGTATCCCAGGAGCCAGGTTCCGATGCCGAGTCCGGGCGTTGGCGGCTACTGCCTCGAGAAGGACCCGTACATACTCTCCGAGAGCGCAAAGGCGAAGAACTACGATATGCACTTCATTACTCACGCGAGGGCGGTGAGTGAGCGCATGATCGACTCGGTGGCCTCAGAAATGAAACATTTCCTCACGACTCACCACTCCGGGCGGAAGAATCCAAAAATATTCCTCCTCGGATTCGCGTTCAAAGGAAAACCTGCAACTTCTGATATGCGTGGGTCGACCACGGTAAAGCTCGCCGAACGTCTCCGGGGAATGGGATACACGAATATATTCGGATATGATCCAGTGGTGAAGAAGGCGGACATCTCGGCGATCGGGGTGAAGCATGCGGCAACGCTTGAGCGTGGGTTTGAGGGAGCATGCGCGGTGGGTATAATGAATAACCATATCGCATTCGAAGGCATAGATCTCTCCTCCCTTTTCAAAGGAACGGCGAACCCCACCATGTTCTTTGATGCGTGGGCGCTCTATAATCCAGAAGTAGTCGCGAAGAATAAAGGGGTTCACTACGCAAGACTCTAGATCTTATACTTCACCATGTACGAAGGGAAAAAGGTGCTTGGGCTTATCCTCGCGCGCGGAGGATCGAAATCGATCCCGAGGAAAAACATTAAGCTCCTCGGAGGAAAACCGCTTATCGCGCATACCATAGAGAAGGCGAAGCGGGCTACGACCGTCGACCGCATTATTCTCTCAACGGACGATGAAGAAATAGCAGTTGTGGGAAGACAGTATGGAGCGGAAACTCCATTCATGCGTCCGAAAGAGCTTGCGGAAGACGCAACGCAGGATTTTCCGGTAGTCATTCATGCTCTGGAGTGGCTTACGGCGAACGAAAACTGGAAACCTGACTTCGTGGTACACCTCCGCCCCACGCACCCCTTTCGAAAAGCTGAACACATCGACCAAGGAGTTCGCATGCTCACCGAACATCCGAACGCCGATGCCGTCTGGACCGTAGGCGTTCCCCCGGTTACTCCCTATAAAATGTTTAGTGTAGGAGAAGATGGGTTTTTGAAACCTATTCTCACTCTCGAAGGGGTGAAAGAGCCATTCAACATGCCGCGGCAAAAATTGCCGAAAGCATGGAATCACTACGGCCAGGTTGATGTGGCAAGGTACGAGACGATCATGGAGAAAAAATCCATGAACGGCGAGCATATTCTCCCCATTTTTCTCGAGGGAGAGCTCGTAGATATCGATACACCAGTTGACTGGGAATTCGCGGAATTTATGATTGCGAAAGGAATTCTTTTATAATTTTGGGAACAATGAAATACATCGTTACCAACTTTGCATATGGCACAGGTCCCTATCTTCGTACCACGGAGCTCGCGATTGCCTTCAATGACGAACTTGAGAAGCGCGGGAAACCTCGCTTCAAGGTAATTATTCCCTTCGTGTACGGAAAACGGCAGCAACAGGTGATGCGCGAAGAATTTTCCGAACATGATCGGCGCTACCCGGGTGAGTTACTCCTCGATGCAGCGCTCGGGGAAATGCTTGGGAGTATGTTCTATGCGAAAGGAACATACGAAGCATCGCTCTCGCGTTGGATTAAAGAAATTCCCGCGATTTCCCGTCAGATCCGTGACCACCTCGGAGGAAAATTCGAGGTTGAATCGCTCGGTGGTAATAAGGAAATGGTGCATGGCAAAGATATCGTTCTCGAATTGAACCGTTCGCCACGGGTAGCGTATGGACTACCGAGCTACAGCGCAACCTTCGCGTTCACCGGAGAAATTCTCGATCAAGCATCACAAGAACCCGAAGGAACTTTCGCGGTATCCCGAAATCTTTTTCTCGAAGGGAAAAAGATTGCTGATGAGATCGAGGAGAGCCAAAAACTTACCTGCCTTACGTACCCCGCCACATTTTCCTACGAACCGGGATACACGGTGCACCACAGGGCAGCGTTGATTCCGCCAACACTTGGGCCGGTTCAGAGACTATCTGGGCATGTCGGGATAAAGGAGGGGATCTACGTGACGGTGACCGGTATTCCCGGGCTTGAGCGTCTCTATCGCGAAGCGCATGAACTTGGGCTCACGCTCTACAGCAATGACCAGGAATCGGTTCCAGGAAGTGTGCACGCTCTTCCGCAGATGATTACCCGCCCCGAGATCAAGCTTCACTTCGCACGATCGGGCTGGAGTTCGGTGTGGTATTCGATGTTTGCGGGTTCCCCTCTCGTAGTTCCCGATTTCGACCCTACCGATGATCCGGAGATTTATTTCAATAATCAGGCGGTAGAAAAACTCGGCATTGGTATTGTCTACCGAGGGGAACCACTTTTCGAAATAATGAAAAAAGCAGAAACGGTCCGCGAACGCCAAAAAGATTTAGTAGTAGACATCGAGAAGCGTTTTGGTACGCTCGGAGGAACCGAGATAGCGGCTCGTCGCTTCGCAGATGACTTTTTGAGGACCCAAAACGTTTAATTACTATTACCATCTATGGCTAAAATCATCGTAGAACTCTGTCAGAATCACCGGGGCGACCGGGGTCTCATGAAGGAGATGATCACGTCCGCGAAGGAGAACGGCGCGGACATCGTGAAGGGGCAAATTATTTTTTCGGATGACCTCACCCACCGCGAGCGCTTTGATCAAGGAATAGAGGAAGATAACGGAGTAAGAAAAACGATCAAGCGTCCGTATGAAGCGGAGTATGCACGGCTCAAAACTCTCGACCTCAAAGACGATGATTACGTTGCGTTCGTCGAAGAGGCGAACCGCATCGGAGTTCAGCCAATGATGACGGTGTTCTCGCGGAACCGCATCCCGCTCGCTGCTTCACTTCCCTTAAAGGAACGCATGGTGAAAGTTGCAAGCTATGACTGTGGGAGCCACGCGATGGTGAATGAGCTTGCCAATCATTTTGATACCCTGATCGTTTCTACGGGGGCATCGTTCGATGATGAGATTAAAAAGACCGCTGAACTATTAAAGTCGCGGAATAAAAAATTCGCGCTCCTCCACTGCGTGACGAGCTACCCGAATACCCTTTCCATGTGTAACCTCGCACGGATGGAATGGCTTCGTACGCTTGCTCTCGAAGTCGGCTGGTCAGATCACACGCTTGTTGCGAGGGACGGCATTAAGGCAGCGAAGGTAGGGATTATGTTGGGCGCTGACTATATCGAGCGGCATTTCACGATTTTACCTTCCGATCAAACAAAAGATGGCCCGGTTTCGATCACCCCCGCTCTCTTAAAAGAACTCGCGGCATTCAATAAACTCTCAAAAGAGGAGCAGCAAAAAAATGTGGAAGCAACAATTCCCGAATGGCGAACGATGGTGGGAACTCCAACCAGAGATCTCACTCACATCGAGATGCTGAATCGTGACTACTACCGGGGACGGTTCGCGAGTAATGTTGAGGGGAAATGGATTCACAATTGGGAGAGCGAAGCATAGTTATGAAAAATACCGTGAAAAAGAAAATTTGCTTTCCGATAACGAGTCGCGTCCACTACGCAAGACAAAAACAGTTTTTGGATATCTTAAAAAAGCGGAAGGATGTCGATCTCCAGCTCGTAGTTGGCGGATCCGTACTTCTCGAAAAGTACGGGCAAAAGTTTTTGGACGCTATTCGTAACGACGGGCACACGATTAACGAAACACTCTTTAACGTGATCGATGGGGGCAATCATGTAACTATGGCGAAAACTGCGGGCCTTACCGCGCTTGAGTTCTCAAACTCGCTCTATAAACTGAACCCTGATATTGTCGTTATCCGCGGAGACAGGTTTGAACAGCTTGCAATGGCAATGGTCGCCGCATATCTAAATAAAATAGTTGTTCATATCGAAGGAGGAGATGTAACCGGTACGATCGATGAAAGCATTCGGCATGCGATTACAAAACTTGCCCATGCCCATCTGGTAACGAATAAAGCAGCAGCGAGGAGGGTAATCCAGATGGGAGAAGATCCGAAGATGGTCTGGAATGTCGGTTCTCCCGACGTTGAATTTGCGGCAAGTGTGTCAAAGAGACTTCCCGCGGGGTTTATCGACCGCTTCGGCATCGGAGATCGCATTGATCTTACAAAACCCTTCATTATTGCTCTCCAGCACCCGGTAACAACAGAAGCAAATAACCGAGAGCATCTCGAGGCAACCCTCGAAGCAGTCGATGAACTGGAGATTCCCACAATCTGGTTCTGGCCGAATAGCGATGCGGGTACTGCAGAAATGGCAAAGGCCATCCGTATTTACCGCGAACACGGAAAAATAAAGAGCGGGAAGATCCACTTTTTAGTAGATCTCCTTCCCGAAGATTTTATTGCGCTCTTGAAACGGGCGAGCTGTATTGTAGGAAATTCGTCAGCGGGTATTAAAGAGTCTTCTTATTTCGGTATCCCCGTGGTCAATGTGGGCACACGCCAAGCAAATAGAATGAGAGGAGAAAATGTTCTCGATGTTGGGTATAACAAAGAGAGTATTAAAAAAGCGATTGCGAAACAGATGGCTCATGGTCTCTACAAACGTTCCACGCTCTATTACAAACC
>JBBTVP010000047.1:0-10700 GCA_038063175.1 Patescibacteria group bacterium | reverse complement strand
TTTGCGGGTGGAAAATAACAGCGGTATAAAAATAGGTAAAACCAAATACCAGCAAAAAAATGGCGGAAATAATTTCAGGGCTCAACGTAGGTATTCAAAAAAAATTCCATGACGCATAAGGTTCATCCGCTCGCGCGGCGAAAAAATCAGATTGGTACCGGGGGCGGTATTATCACGTCGTACGCAAAAAAACTCGTGAACCGGGTGCTCGATTCAGGGCGGCTCTCCTACGGGCCATACCTGCAGCAATTCGAGCGGGATTTTGCAAAACTCCACGACCGCCGATTCGGGGTGGTTTCTTCAAGCGGCACGAGTTCGCTCTTGGTTGCGGTTCAGGCACTCAAAGAAATCGACGGATGGAAGGATGGCGACGAGGTGATCGTGCCTGCGGTTACGTTCATTGCAACTTCGAACGTGGTGATTCAGAGCGGGCTTACTCCCGTGTTTGTGGATGTGGATCCGAAGACGTCAAACATTGATCCTTCGAGAATTGAGGAAAAGATCACGAAGCGTACTCGCGCAATCATGCCAGTGCATCTTTTCGGGCTTTCCGCAGAGATGCGAGAAGTTATGCAAATCGCGAAACAACATAAGCTGCGAGTGATTGAAGATTCGTGCGAGACGGTTGCCGGAACGTATCGCGGGAAGCCCGTCGGGTTTTTTGGAGATATTGCCTGTTACTCGATGTATATGGCACACATCGTAACAACCGGGGTGGGGGGTATCGCGCTCACCAATAACCCCGAGTTCGCGGTTAAAATGCGAAGCTTAGTGAACCACGGCCGGGATTCGATTTACATTTCAATCGACGACGATAAGGGAAAACATGGCAAAGGTCTCCGCGAGATGATCGACCGCAGATTTTCTTTTATTTCCGTAGGCCACAGCCATCGAATTACGGAACTTGAAGGTGCGCTCGGCGTCGCCCAGCTCAAATTCCTTGCAGAGAATCTGAAGATTCGCAAACAGCATGCCACAAAGCTTATCGAAGGACTTACTCCATACAAAGAGTTTTTAGAACTTCCATCGTGGCCGAAATATTCCGAACATTCGTTCATGATGTTCCCTATAGTTGTGAAAAGTCCGAAGGTAAACATCGGAGAACTTACCGCGCACCTTGAAGAGTGGAACATCGAGACGCGCCCGATTTTCCCACTCCTCGACCAGCCAATCTATGTGAAACTCTTTGGAAACCGGCTTCATGAATATCCTGCTGCTGCAAACCTGAACAAAAATGGCTTCTTTATTGGTTGCCATGTGGAAATGAAGCCGAAAGATGTGGATTATATCCTCGAGGTATTTCGAGTGTTTTTCAAGAAGGCGAAGATGGGGCAGGGGAGAAGCGAGGTTGACAGTTAGGGATATTCTACTTACTCTATGCCTAGCTCATCCGATCCATTTCGGATCGGGATAGTTCAATGGCTCCCTCCGGAGGTGTCAGGTGGAAAATATCGCAGTGCTTACGACCACACTCTACCGTTCAGTCAATGATCTCCGATTCGATCTTGCCTGTCGCATGATCGGAAGCGCCGTCGGCAACGGTTACAACGCACTTATCCTCGATGAATCTCCCGATTCCACCGTGCCTCAAAGGTTTCTCAAGATTGGGGCAGCGGTGAAGTTGGGCGCAGGCAGAGGTATGCCTGCCGGACGTCGAGAGCTCTTCTCGTGGGCCGAGGATACGAATAACGATTTCTTTCTCTGGAACGAACCCGAGAAAGACGACCTCAATCGGTTCATCCCCGAGATCATCGCACCGATCGTGAGCGGCGTAGCAGACATCGTGATTGTGGGACGGACAGAGGTAAGCTGGCGATCCTGCCCCGTGCTCCAGGCGACAAGCGAGCGGAGAGCGAACGAGATCTACGCGGAAGTGACGGGCCTCAAAGGGTTCGATCCGATGCGTGGACCGGTCGCCTTCAATCGAATGGCGCTTCCCTACTTTGCAAAGTGTGATCCAACGAAGTATGGATCGAACACGGGCTACATCCAACACGTCGCTCCGCTCGAGGCGTACATAGATGGCTTGAAGCTCGCGCATGTGGAGGTGGATTTCTTCTATCCGCTCGCCCAGCGCGCGGAGGAAGAGGGGCCGCTTTTCGAAACGATGAAGGTGAAGTGGCCGCGACAGTTCGAAGAATGCACCGATGTATATCGAAGGGTGGCGAAAGCGCTCGGATTGCCCAAGTAGGAGTTGCCCGTCACCGAGTGATCGCTCGTTCGGTGCGATTGGATTGCAAGGAGGTACCCCGTGGTGCCTCCTTTTTGTTACCATAATCAATATACGGATGTTTTCTATAACATGCCTTTTGCTCCAGACAACAAGCATATCATCGTAAATTACCACTACATCCGGGAACGCTCGGAGAAGTATTCTGGTATCCATCCCTGTGCGCCGGAAGAATTCGAACGGCAGGTGAAATTTTTGTCGTCCCAGTTCCGTATCGCCACCGTGAAGGAAGTATTCGACGCGGCGAAACAGGAAATAAAGGATCGGCTCTGCGCGCTCACGTTCGACGACGGATTCAGGGACAATTTCGAACATGCACTCCCTGTGTTGGAAAAATATCAGGCGAAAGGTATATTCTTTCCCGTTGCAAAGGTATTTCAGGGGCTCCTTCCCACCACGCATAAAGTACATGTCGTACTTTCTAAATTTTCCGTCCCGGATCTTGTGCGTAGGTTTAACCGGTTCCTTATGGAACACGCGCCGCGACTCGCCGAAACCTACCAGATACCCTCTGATCGGAGAATTACGACCGAGCGAAAAATTTTCGATGACGTACTAACCGCAAATTTCAAGGAAATGATGAGTATTGTGCCGCAAGAATTAAAGAGGAGATTTTTAGATGCGCTCTTTGTCGAGGCCGACCTGCGCGATAGCGCACTCGTGGAAGAGTTCTTTATGGGAGAGCGCGAAGTGAAAGAACTCCTGGCGCGCGGGCATGAGATTGGAAGCCATGGACTCACCCACGACGCGCTCGATTGCCTTTCCGAAAAAGAAATCGAGCGAGAGGTGTTCGATGCGAAACGCATCATCGGAGAAATCTCGGGGAGTGAACCTACCGTGTTCTCGTACCCACAGTCAGCTCCGAGTAAGGACATTTTTAACATACTAGAGCGCGCAGGGTTCACTCATGCCGTCATCGTGAACACCATCCGCGGCGTCGAAAAGGACGATCACCCGCTCATGATTCCTCGGTACGACACGAATGACATTAGGGACTATTTAAAAAACCATGCGTCCTGATTTTATTATTGTGGGCCTCGAACGTTCTGGCGGTCATTGGGTCACCGCTCTTTTGAATTCCCATCCCGACATCGCCGCGTTCCCCGTCGATTATTTTGTGCTTGGAAAATCACGTATTGGGGAATTGCATTTCTTTAACACGATCGCAAGCGTTGCAGAGCCGCATCGCGAGCACGTCCGTCCCTTCGAAGATTTCGCGGTTAAATTCGGAGGTAGGTATGCGGATTTGGTTCCGCTCCGCGGAAAAGTGTCCGACGACGAGCTTATCAGCCGCTTCGCAAAGCGCTACAGTGAGATTTGCGAAGGCGAACGGGGAAGTAAAAAGATTGTTGGGGAGCTTTCGTCTCGCTATGTATTGTTCATGGACTGGATTGATAAATTGTTTCCGAACAAAAAGAAAATTTGCATCATTCGCGACCCGAAAGATCGGATTGTTTCCTGGTATCAAAAGAAAGAAGTTCAGGAAAAGGGAAGTAAGGAGATGATGGTGCCACGCGAGTTTGCGGTAAATTATACGAAAGCAAATGTAGTTCCCGAATATGAAGCGCTGTTAAACTATGACGGGTCGCTCCACGGTGTTTCTTACGAAGCACTACATAAAAATCCCGTTCCGGTCGTAGAAGGACTTTTAACATATCTCGACATGTCTTACTCTCGTGAAATCGTGGAGCATATGATCGAGGGTGCTACATTTGAGAAGCAAACCGAGCGGCACGAGGGCAGGGCGCGGAAGTTGGGGGAAGCTGCTATGAGTCCAATGCGGAAGGGGATCGTGGGTGATTACAAGGAATGTATGGCTAAAGAGACAATCAAAGAAGTTGATGCCATTACGAAAGATCTTGAGATAAGCGTGCACAGAAAATTAATGTTGCAGTGACACTTATGGAATTTTCTCAAATATTAGGCTATACGGCTACCTTCCTGTTTACGATTTGCTACATTCCGCAAATCATAAAAACATATCAGGCAAAAAGTGTAGAGGGGTTGAGTTTCTGGCTGCTTTTTCTGCAGTTCATAGGAAATATTATTGCGCTTTGGTATGCAACATTGATCGCGCAGGCGCCTCTTCAGTTAAAATATGTGTTGGCGCTTGTGTTTCTCACCGTATGTCTTTTGTTATATATTTCGGTCAGAAGAAATAAAATATAGTGTATGATATAGCGGCAATGCCAAAAGAAAAATTACTTAATTTCTCGTTCGAATGGGAACTTCTCGAAAAGTGTCCTCTTTGCAGCCACGAGGTATTAATTCCAAATGGAAAGGTGCAGTGGCTCGAGATGGATTTCTGGTACGTGGTGTGTACTACGTGCGGTCTTAAGTTTATGAACCCGCGCCCGACGCAAAAGTCCGCGCAGGCGTTTTATCGAAATCTCTTCTGGGAGCAAAAAATAAGAAACATCGGATTCCATCAACCTGGGCAGATGTGGAACACGAAGCGTTACAAGTGGGATAACGAGAAGCGCTGGAATCCCGAGGAGGGCAAGAAGGTGATGATTGAGAAGCACCGCGAACTTCGGCTTAACACCATCGTTACTACGCTTTCCCGTTTCATTACGCTTCGTAAAACAACGAACCTCTTGGAAGTGGGTGCGGGCTTCAGCGGCACCCTCCGCGACATCCACGAAAAATTCGGAAGTTCCGGCTATGTCATTGAGCCATCGGCCGAAGCCCAAGAAACGCTCAAAAGTTTCGGCCTTACGATTGTCGGAAACTACGCGGAAGATTTAGAGAAACTGTGTCGGGGAAAGAAAAAGTTCGACGCCATCATTTTTTCCCACGCACTCGAGAATACGAACGACCCGCTCCAGGTTATCAAATGGGCGAAGCAGTGCCTCACAAAGAACGGCATCATCTACATCCAGCTTTCGAACCTTCTCACCTTCGACCAGATGAACCCGTACCATCCGTACATATTTTCTGCTTATGCCCTGGGTTTTCTCGCTAAAAAAGCAGGGCTGAAACCGCACCGTGCCGGTGAGGTGTTACACCGTATGTTGACTATGGTGTTCACTAAACCGTGATTCAGAAGAAAATTAAGATAATCGTTACATTGGGTCCTGCCACGCGGGACGAAGCGAGCCTCCGGAACATGAAATCCCGGGGGGTCGATTTTGTGCGGGTGAACATGTCTCATTCTTCACTTGAGGATCAGGGTTATTTCATGCGGCTCGCAAGAAAGGTGGGTATTCCTTTTATCTTAGATACGGAAGGATCTCAAATTCGAAACAGCGCGATGAAGGAGGGCGGAGTAGTCATTCCCGAGGGGAGTCTTGTTGAGCTCTATCGGGAACGGATTGTGGGAGATGAAAAACGAATCACACTCACACCTGCTTCGGTAGTTCCAAAGCTCGAAGTCGGAGATATTATCTACATCGATTTCAATTCATTGATTCTTCGCGTACTCGATACAAGTCCGGTTGAAAAAAATGGATATGTGATCTCTCAAGCAATATCGGGCGGGCGCGTAGGATCAAATAAAGCAGTCATTATTGATTCGGGAATGCAACGGAGGTATGACCTTCCCTCGCTTTCACCGAAAGATTTGGAAGCAATTAAAATAGCTAAACAGGAAGGAATTGGGCACATCGCGTTTTCGTTTGCGAGATCAGGGGAAGATGTGCGTCGCGCAAGAGAAGTGTCGGGAATGAACATTATCGCAAAAATCGAATGCCTCGATGGGCTCGAGAATCTTCCCGATATCATTAAAGAAGCAGACGCGCTCTTAATCGATCGCGGCGATTTGAGTAAAGAGATTCCTATTGAGCATGTCCCGCTTGCTCAAAAAGCGATCATCCGCCTTGCGGAAAAAGCGGGAAAAGAAACGTACGTGGCAACTAATCTTCTCGAATCAATGGTAGAGAAGAAAGAACCAACGCGCGCGGAAGTGCACGATATTATTAGCACCATCTTGGATGGCGCGAGCGGTCTCGCGCTCGCCGCCGAAACCGCGATTGGAAAGTACCCGATCGGATCCATTAATACATTGAACAAAATTATCCGCCATACGGGAGAAGTTATGCCGAGTTCTCCTATTCACAAAGACGTTGCGGATCGATTAATTGAGACGGACTACCTTGCGCGCATTCACACGGGAGCGGCGCTCATTGAACCGCACGGTGGAGCGTTAGTGAATCGCCTCCACCGAGGGGCGATTCCCAGGCACGTCGAACAACTCCCGCGTATTTCGCTTACGAGTGAGCAGTATATGGATCTCGAGCAAATCGCAATCGGAACATTTTCTCCAATCGAAGGATTCATGGGGAGCCGAGATGTGGAGTCGGTGCTTGTCGATATGCGCCTTGCGCCAAAAGGGGGAGAATCAAAAGGAGTTGTTTGGCCCATTCCCATTGTCCTCGATGTAGATAAAGAAAAAGCGGATTCGCTCTCTGTAGGGAGCGATATAGCGCTTACGAATGAAAAAGGGAATATCGTTGGACTCCTCCATCTTTCCGAAAAGTTTTCGTACGACCGGAATAAATTTGCAAGAGAACTTTATGGAACCGATGACAAAACACACCCAGGCGTGCGAATGGTCTATGCCATGAAGCCGGTATTTCTCGGCGGCAAAGTAACGCTCTTCGAGAGAAGGCAGGATCCCTACAAATCGTACGAACTCACTCCACGGCAGACACGCCGGATATTCGAAGAAAACGGCTGGTCGCGTGTGGTCGGGTTTCACACTCGGAATGTGCCGCATCGAGGCCACGAATTTATTCAGGAAGAAGCTCTGCGACAGAGCGAAGCGGATGGTCTTTTCGTGCATCCGGTGATTGGGAAAAAGAAAGCAGGAGATTTTGAGCCACTTCCGATTATTAAGGCTTACGAAATAATGATGGAGGGCGTGTATCCGAAAGGTAAAACAGTGTTCGGAACATATGCAACATTTTCGCGCTATGCGGGACCGCGTGAGGCGATTTTTACCGCACTCTGTCGGAAAAATTTTGGTTGCAGTCATTTCGTAGTGGGTCGCGACCACACAGGTGTCGGTGATTTCTATGCACCAACGGCATCGCACGAAATTTTTGATAAGTTTTCAGACCTTGGTATTGTTCCGGTGCGATTCGGAAAAGTATTTTATTCGAATCGCTTAAAGAAGCATATGATGGGTAATGCCGCGGATACACTGGACGAAGCATTGCATGTGAGCGGGACAGAAGCGAGAAAAATGTTTTTAAAAGGTGTTGCACCCCCAGAATGGTTTATGCGGCCGGAAATCTCGAATATGATTTTGCGTTTAATCAAGGAAGGGAAAGAAGTGTTTGTAAATGAAGGGTAACGAAATCGATTCTGTACTCCAAGATGCATCTCGTATTGCGCGACGCGCGGGCGCGGGGATTTTGAATGTCCGGAAAAGCGTTTTCAAAACAAACGCGAAAGCTGACGGTTCGATGGTAACCGATGCGGATCTTTGTGCGGAAAAAATAATTCAGGAAGGCCTGGCTTCGTTTGGGTGGCCGATTCTTTCCGAAGAAGGAGTAGACGACACGCTTCGACTGAAGTCGGAATTTGTGTGGATCGTAGATCCACTAGACGGCACGAGGTCCTTCGCAGAAGGAAAGGATGATTTTGTGGTGATGATTGGTCTTGTTAAAAACGGAACGCCGATCCTTGGCGTCGTCTACCAGCCAGCCGAAGACAAGCTCTATGAAGCTATAAAAGGGAAAGGGGCGTTTCTTACCGTAAAAGGCACGCGAACGAAATTGAGCACATCGGACATAAAAGAATCTCATGAAGCGCGTTATATCTCGAGCTTGCATCATGGAACGGAAGCATCAGATATTCTGCCGCGCATATTACAGATTACGAGACGGGAACGTGTTGCAAGTAACGGAGTGAAGATGGGATTAATTGCCGAAGGACGCTTCGACATACTTTTCAACCCAACTTATAAAATGGGCGAATGGGACACGTGCGCCCCGCAGGTGATCATCGAAGAAGCTGGAGGCATAGTAACCGGCGCGTTTGGACAAGAGCTTGTATACAATAAAGAAGTACCACTTGTACCGTATGGAATCCTTGCAACGAACGGAGCACTCCACGGAAAAGTCCTCACCGCCATTTCAAAAATAAATGATACTGAAAAACAGGGAGTAGTTTTATGGTTTACGGGGTTAAGCGGTTCGGGGAAAAGCACGCTTGCTGAAGCCCTGAAGAAAAATCTCGAGAAAAAAGGGAAGCGCGTAGTTATTCTCGATGGCGACGTAGTGCGAAAAGAGCACAAAGAACCACTTGGTTTTTCTCGGGAGCACATACGGGAGAATAATTTCCGTATCGCATACAAAGCATTTGAAGAAAGCAAGAATCATGATGTAATTCTTGTTGCGGCAATCTCGCCATATCGCGAAGACAGAAAAGCGAGCCGGATATTAGTCGGAAAAAATTATCATGAGGTTTTTATTGATTGCCCACTTGAGGTATGTGAAGCGCGCGATGTAAAGGGATTATATAGGGAAGCGAGAAAGGGGAAAATTCCGCACATGATCGGGGCTTCCGAAAGAAATCCATACGAGAAACCGACGCATCCAGACATAGTCATAGATACGAGCAGCGGAAGTATTGAGGAAGAGGTAGAAAAGCTCGAAAAACACCTAGGGCTCTAAGTGAGACAATTGACGGCTTTTCAGGGTTTTATATAGGTATTCCCGAATAAATCCATGGAAGGACTCAAGGCAAAACTCAAGCGAAATAAAGCGACTATTGGTTCGTGGATCACAATTGCCGATCCAGCAGTTACCGAAATCATGGCGAAATCGGGGTTCGATTGGCTCGCGATTGATTTAGAGCATTCGGCGATTTCAATTGGCGAAGCTGCGAACTTGATCCGCATCATTGAACTCTGCGGTATCGCTCCCTTGGTTCGTGTTTCAGAAAACAATCCGACTATCATCAAGCGAGCGATGGACGCGGGGGCTCATGGAGTCATTGTTCCTATGGTGAACACGAAGGAAGAAGCGGTGCGTGCCGTGAGCGCGGTGAAATATCCCCCCGTGGGGACACGGGGAGTGGGTCTTGGTCGCGCTCAAGGGTACGGGCTAAAATTCGAACGCTACCGCTCGTGGGTGAATAAAGGGAGCGTGGTGATTGTTCAGATTGAACACATTCAGGCGGTCAAAAATCTGAAAGAAATTTTAAGCGTCGAAGGTGTTGATGGATCCATGATCGGCCCCTACGACCTTTCGGGATCACTTGGTATTCCCGGTGAATTTGATCGCGAAGAGGTAAAGGAAGCGATTGCCACCTATGAAACGGTCTGCAGGAAAATGAAAAAGCCGATGGGTTACCACGTGATTCAACCAAACGCAGAAGAAGTAAAAGAGCGATTAGCAAAAGGGTACACATTTTTACCGGTGAGTTTAGAGACGCTTTATCTCGGGCTTCGTTTGAAAGACTTTTTCGCGGATTTAAAGAAGAGACCTACTAAAAAGGCATAACGAATATGAATATTGTCGGCATTATTCCTGCTCGCATGGCTGCGATTCGTTTCCCTAATAAACCGCTCGCAACCATTCAGGATATTCCCATGGTGGGGCATGTATATTTTCGGAGTAAAATGGCAAAGAGTTTAAATGATGTCTATGTCGCAACGTGCGACAAGGAAATCGCAGACTACGTGCGTTCGATCGGCGGCAAAGCGGTCATGACCAAAAATACCCATGAAGATGCCATAGACCGAACCGCGGAAGCGCTCGCGAATATCGAAAAAGAAACCGGAACGCATATTGATTTTGCCGCGTTGATCCAAGGAGACGAGCCAATGCTGCACCCCGATATGGTTGATGAGATGATTCAGCCGGTGAAAAACGATTCAAGTTTGCAAGTGGTAAATCTGATTCAGAAAGCGGTGAGCGAAGAGGAATTCCAATCGCCAAACACGGTCAAGCTTTCGCTCGATCTCGCGAGCAATATTCTCTACTTCACGCGCGTGCCAATTCCTTCGCGCGCAAAATTCAAAGGAGAAATTCCTATGTGGAAACAGCTGGGGATGATGACGTTCAGGAATGATGCGCTTCGTGCGTATGCATCGCTCCCGCGAACGCCGCTTGAAATCATCGAAGGAGTGGGTATGCTGCGCTTCATTGAAAACGGCATACACATCAAAGCCGCGGTTACAGAATATCGTACGCATTCGGTAGATACACCGGAAGACTTGAAAGAAGTCGAAGATCTAATGAAAAGCGATACGCTTATCGCTTCGTACTCTAGCTAATATGAAAAAGAAACTCAAGGTTGGTATTGCTGGCTACGGCGTAGTCGGAAAGAAGCGTAGGGCCTTCATCGACGCGAATCTGAATTTCGTAACCGTTGCGGTAAGCGATGTGAATTTTGAAAAAGATCACACGGCATCTGACGGCGTGCGTTGTTTCAACTCATACAAAAAGATTATCAAAGAAGACCTCGATGTCCTTTTTGTCTGTCTTCCGAACTATCTCGCACCCGAAGCAACCATCGG
>JBBTVP010000046.1:0-17545 GCA_038063175.1 Patescibacteria group bacterium | reverse complement strand
CGAGCCCGCCATAAATTTCAGAACCCGGAAACACAAAACCCCGCCGCTTCGCGAGACTTACGATTTTTTCCATCCGATCAGGAGTAGACGAAGTTTCGTTATTCATAACATTACGGCAGTACCGTGCCTTCATTCGCAGTAACCGTCGGATCATCGAGCATCGTCGATTTTACTTCGAGATCGGTTGCGCTCAAATTTCCGCCAGTCCACGCATCCCCTGCTTTCACGGCCGAAGGCTGGAGAAGCACAATCCCCGATCCTACTTGATTTACCGATGGGGTAACTTCGATTTGGAAAATTGCCTCCGCGGGAGCGCCAAGGATTCCTTTCCCCGCGTTCAAATTCCCGACATTCCAAATGACCTCTTGAGTCCCTTCGTTCCCTGTGGGAATCGCTCCCACATTCGTCTTCGCGACGCCGGTGAAACGCACGTTTGATCCCAAAAACGCATGGACTTCAACGTTTTCTAAATCCGTCGAAAAATTCGTGAGCACCCAGTGGATCGTAAAATTCGTCGCTTTCCCCGCCTGAAGCGGCCACGGCCCTTTGTTCAGAATCCCTGCCGAAGCATCTCGGAAGAATCCCCGCGCATCAATTTTCATTGCTCCCGAAACTTTAGTTTCAAGCGTCGCGATACCCATCGTTTTATCCGCTGAAACCGATTGGGGCACCGTCGGCGACTCCACCACCCCGCTCACTTTGAGCATAAAGTTTTTGTCGCTCAATTTTTTGATCGGATAGGTATCTTTCAGCGTGATCCGAAAGTTCACCTCGCCAGAAGATGCGGGTGAGAGCAGTGAGAGCGTTGGGGTATTCGAAACATTCCAAACGATGGTGTTATCACTTGCACGGAGTGATCCCACGGTTGAGAGAGTTGCAAAATCAAACATGACTCCCACGAGCTGGGCACGGAGTGAAACATTTGAAAGTCCGACGTCTGTGTTATTCGCGAAACGAAGAGTATAGGTGATGGTATCACCGGCGACCGGTGTATAATCCGCCGGCCGATCAGTCTGTATCTCAAGGGAGAGCGGTGATCGAGCAATGGCAATGGATGCAGAACGTTCAGAGACAACATACGAACGACCGAGGAAACGCGCTTCGAGGGTTGCCTTCACATCGAAGAACGAACCATCCGCCCCAATCATACTTCCCCGCATCTTAATCTCCCCGTCCGCACCGCTCGGAAGCCCTCCCAGATTCCAGCTGTTGTTCCCGGAATCCGGCTTTGGTGAGGATGACTTGAACGTGAACGAGGGAGGATAGGCAATGCGGAGTCGGACATCTTCAAAATCAGAATCGGACAGATTATGATACGTTGCAATCATTTCAAACTCCTCACCACCGAATACCTGCTCGGGAATCGAGAGATCGATCGCAAGCCCACCTCCGAGAACCGTAAAAGTTCCTGTCGTTTCCTTCTCAAATTTCGATTGGATCGATTCGGGAACATAGGTGATGCTTGCCCGCACTTCTTTTACCGACTGTTCACTTCCGAGCGCAAGAAGTTCAAATGTTTCTTCAGCAAGACTCCCCGCTCCCAGATTCCCGATTGTCTTCGAAGAAAAATTCTTATCAGGCGCACTCCCCACAAACACCACGCCTTCGGGCAGTTCTACAATAAGCTCCACGTTTTTCAAAACACTCGAAGAATCGTTTGATGCGGACACACCGAGGATAAACGGAACGCCGGCTGATACTTCATCGGGAAGCGTAAGCGCAAGTTCAAGCCCCCGTGCGCCGCGCGACTGGTACCACAAATACGCTCCCCCGCCTCCGATAATAAGGATGAGGAGTATAGAAAACGTTATGAAAACCGCTTTAAGCGACATTGGATTACATTATATAGATAAAGCGCATCAGGAAGCGAGAGGGGTAACTTCAATACAATACTGGTTTCCCATCTCTCCTCCGGAGCACGATGCGCACCGATACGAAAGATCTGAAATGGAAAATCGGGCGAGTTTCTCTGATCCGCATGAGATACACGTCGCAAACGTCGGATCAAACCCAAGGATGGAAAGTATGGAAACAGTCGTAAGCGGGCCTCGTTCGAGGAGCGACCAGATCTCGGGATCGGGATCCGCTTCGGATGTGAGCGCACTGATCGCCGAGATAATGGGGATCTGACTTCTCTCGAGTCGGCCGCTCCGGAGCGCATCAACTACCTGAAACCCATTTTTTTCGATGATCCGAAGCCGCACGAAGTTCAACGGCTCAAGGTGAGGGGCGAGTTTCGAGGTAATAGCCCGTCCGCTTTTTACCTTCGCAATGATTTTTCCAAGATCTCGGGTATAGAGAGTAACTCTAAGATCTGCTTCCCGGGATGATACCCGATCAAGCACCACTCCTTCAGTGCTGTATTCACGCATTCTTTTATTGTACCAAAACCCCTCCGCGCCGGAGGGGTTTTGAGTAAAAGTGAAAATCCTTTTACAAAGTTCCGCAAATCGCGGGCTTTGTCGTTAACGCCGCGCAGAGTTCTTTCATTCTCTTCAAGAGCTCCTGGATCTTCGCGCTAATCTCGAGAGTTTTGTCATCCGCGAGCGAGTGGTTCTTTACCCTCTTCGCCGTAATGATGCCTTCCTTCATCGTGATCGTGCCGTGGACTCCAACCTGGTCGCCAACTTTGAACGTCGCTTGCTCGGGAACGAGTTTGGTTACCGAGGAATCCATCACGCTCACTTTGACCTTCATTCCCCACACGTCACCTTCAAGATTCCATACTGCGTAGGGAGGAGTTGGATTTCCGGCGACTGCAGTGTAGGCAATTTGATTTGCCGCAGTGAGTTTCATCCACACCGATGCTTGCCCTTTGGGACCGATAACGAGCGCGGGGCCGCCTTTGTGAGGCGCATCGATGTTCGGCGCATCATCAAGATCATCAACGTTTTTAATCTTTCCGGCAAATTTCAATTTCTCTTCAAGCTCCATCGCCTTCTTTTCTGCTTTCATTGCTTTCTCCTTGAGCGCCTCCATGCTGTCATCCGATTCGGCTTTCGCGGTGAAGTTGGTGCCAACCACCAGCATAAGCGCGATAACTCCGATAAGTGCAATTTTCTTTGTCATAGTAGTAATTATCTTTTGCAATTGAACTGAAAACGGCTCGACCTTTTCGTATATTGAATAACCTACTTTAGCTTTTTTTGTGACGAACGAAAGCTAAGAATAAAACTAGTGTAGTATTCTTGAATTAGTCCGAACGCATTTCGCCCTGAGCTTGTCGAAGGGCGAGGAACCCCCTGCGAATTTAAAGCAGCTCCGCCGCGAGATTTAACAATTTCCACTTTTTCTTTGGCGAGTTCGGATTTACTGAAATTCTAACGAATTTCAGTCTTGGCGGCAAATTCTTTGTTCTTTGAATTATAAAAAAGAAACCCGCCAGAGCTCCGGGAGGAGATGGCGGGTCAGTTGATGCGACGTCCGAGATTTAGACGCCGAAGCCGGGTTCGTCCCACACGTCGAAGACGAGGTTGTACTCGGCGTTCGTGCCCGAGTCGCACATCGCCGGACGGACCATGATGAAAGGGTCTGCATTCGGCGAAGCGTAGTCGGAGACGAGAAACTTCACGCGGTCTCCGAACTTCGCTTCGATCTTCGCGACCTTCTCGAGAGCGTGCAGAGGTACCAGACGCTCGTATGGACGGCACTGCCACTTCTTGTCGTCGCCCGAGGAGTAGAAGCCGTCGTTCCACACGCCCTTCTCGCGATTGTATCCCCATCGGTAGCCGGTGATGATGTCCGTCTCGCGAAGAGCGCGCCAGCACCAGTGAGTGGCCTTGGCTTGCTCCTTCTTCTCGGTGAGCCACGCCGACACCTGGCCGTAATCGTAGAGCTTGATGCCCTCCGTCTCGAAGAACTCGAGAAGCTGGGCGCGGGTCAGCTCCGCGGGAACGAAGTCGAGCTTTTGCGCAACTTCCTCGTAGGAACGCTGCTTCTGGGACTCGACGAGTCGAAGCGGGACGCGAGCAGTCGGGAACGGAATCGCGGCAATCCGCTCCAGTTCCGCGATCTCGATCGCCGCAACGCGATTGGCCCGACGCTTTCTTAGCGCAGCTAGCATTAGTCTTTCCTCCTTTTCAAGGAACGGTTGAACTATCTAGGCACCATGCCCAGATTTCGCTCTATCTTAGTATAATCACACTAATACGTCAAGAGCGACGGTTTTGGTTCACGAATTTGTATGATTAAAAAATTTTCTTTTCTTCTTTCAAAATCGCGAATTCATTTTTGAGCCCAAAATGCAATACGCTTTGACCGCCAAGCAAAGCGAGGCGACTATCTCAAACTTATAATTTCCTAAATAGTGCCGGGGGGATTCGCCCCTCGACGTGCTCTCCTCGAGACCTTCGCTTCCTCTTCGGCATACATTCGCACTGGTGTGCTCAGTACCCCCTCACCTTTGTCCGTCGGCTTGCGGCCCGCGGTTCGATTCTCATCAGAGAAAACAAAACCAAAACACCCTCGCGATGAAGGTGTTTCTGGTTTTGTGCCCAGGAGAGGATTCGAACCTCCACGCCTTTCGGCACAGCCACCTCAAGGCTGCGTGTCTGCCATTTCACCACCTGGGCATTCAAATTAAATATCCTTTGCTATTGTGCCCAATGCACGCTTAATTTTCAAGTGCTTCCGCAAGGTAAAAGCGTATGCAAATCTTAAACAAGAAAAAGACCGGCGAGCGTAGTCCGCCCCTACGGGGCAACTTCGGTAGCTGAATCTTTTCCCCCTTTTAGAGAGTTTGTTTGAGCCATCCCAATCTTCTGTCGCACTCCCTTTCGGGAAAGACCGCGGATGTAATAGAGCTTTGCGCGAGACACCTTCCGGGGAGACGAGAGAATTTCCACTTTCTCGATAAGGGTCGAATGAATAGGAAATACCTTTTCAACACCTACTCCCGCAACAGTCGCGCGAACGGTAAAGCTCGCCCCTGGTTCGCTGCCGTGTTTTCGAGCAAGTACAAGACCCTCGAACTGGCTCGTCCGGCTTTTGTCCCCCTCAATCACTTTTTCGAACACACGCACCGTTGCGCCTGGTTTCACGCGTGTGAGTATCTTCTCGTCAATCATTGAGAATCAATTATACTCGAAAAACCAAAACTGTCAACGCATAGGCCGCTTGGGATACGTGTTAGAATTCCCATATGAAACGGCGGGTAACCGATATATTCTCACGCGACAGGAAGGCGAACGATGAAGTTCCTATCTGGATACAGGATGGGGGGGCGCCTCCGAAAGTTATTGCAAGAGGGGTACCCGTACTCCCAAAGTATTTAGGGAGAGTAAGCATCGTGCTCGCTATTCTCCTTCTTGCGACTACCGCCTTCTCTGTGGTGGGATTTTTAAATCTAAAGCGAACCGTTCAAAACGCAACTCCAGAAATCTACGCTGAACTCAAGGAGGCAAAGACCGCGCTCAAAGGATTCGATATCCGGGAAGTCCGAAGTTCGCTCGACGTCGTTCATGAGAATATTGCCTCGATCCGAGGAGAGGCAATCAGATACCGATTCCTTGAGCTTGCGAACCTCTGGAGCAGCATCATTCCTAAATTAGAATCAATTCCCCGCGCATTCGAAGGAATCGTGGGAATTGCGGATGCCGCCGTGGGATTTGCGGAAGATCTCGAAATATTAAAAGAAAATGGGTTTAGCTGGCTCATGGGACGAGAGGGGCAAAAACTCACCACTCTTCTTTCGAGTCTCTACGAAAAAACCGCGAGTATCGGCAATTTGAGCGGATTTATTTCTGAAAGTGCTTCTTCATTAGGATACGGTGTCCCCGATGAACTCCTCGGTGTGAATGTTGAACTCTACGGCGTCGAACGGTTTCTGAAAGCATTAAGCCAATGGTTTGAACGCTCCGGAGAAAAACGTATTCTGGTGCTCTTCCAAAACCAGACCGAAATCCGGCCCGGGGGTGGTTTCATCGGGAGCTACGCGGACATCACTCTCGACGAAGCAGGGGTAAAAACCATCGACGTGAATGACATCTATCCACCGGACCGAGAACTCGAAAAAATAGTAAACGTGGTTCCGCCGATTGAGCTACGAGGCATCACCCCGCTTTGGGGTGCGCGAGATGCGAATTGGTTTTTCCACTTTCCTACCTCGGCGGAGAAAGTAGCAACATTTCTCGAATCCTCTCCGGACTACCAGAGGGAAGGCGTGCGCTTCGATGCGGTCGTGGGAATGAATGTGTCGGTTATCGAAAGCATCATCGCATCAGCGGGCGAGATTCCGCTTCCTGAATACGACACGGTCATTAACCGAGAAAATTTTCTTCCTGAAATCCAGCGGGAGGTGGAAGCGGGCAAGGATAAATTCCTCCTCCGGCAACCGAAGCGAATCTTAAGCGTGCTCGCCCCGAAAATATTCGAGGCGGTAGGAAACCTGGATGAAGAAGGGAAAAAGTTTCTCGCGACATCGCTTGCCGATCACCTTAAAACAAAAGATCTTATGTTCTACTCACGCAATATAGAGTTTCAAAATTTTTTCGAAAATACGGCAGTGTCGGGATCCGTTTATGAACTCCCTGCGAACCGTCCCATGGAATACCTTGCGGTCGTGAATGCGAATGTGGCGGGGGGTAAAGCCGATGCCTTCGTGCGTCAGACGATCAAGCTCTCGAGTAAAATTAACGAAGAAGGACAGATCGACAACTATCTCACCATCGAACGCTCCCATACGGGCGACAAGATGCAGGATTGGTGGTATCGGGCAACCGACTGGAACTATGTGAAGTTTTTTCTTCCACGCGGATCACGACTCATCTACGGAACCGGAAATGATTTGCGGGAAATCAGGGAACTAAGAAACTACGGAGTTGGAAATTACATCGTTGATGCGGAACTTGCATCGGTGGAAGGAACAAGAAAGGAAACCCAAACTCCCGGCATCGTTGAATATGAGGAAGCCGCTAAAACAGTTTTTGGGACATGGTTTTCGGTAAAAGCCGGCGCGGAGAAAAAAATGGTGCTCCAATACCTGAATCCCACAAAACTAAATCTCGGGACGGACACGATTCCGTTCTCGTTCGTGTTCGACAAACAATCCGGTGCGAATACGAGCATCGAACTCCTTGCCGAAACGCCTTCCGGCTTCCATTGGCTCGAAAACGGAGCGTCCGCCTTCAACTACCTGGAAGACGATCCTCCGGGGCGGGTAAAAATTGATCTAACACTCGTGAGAGACTCGGGGGGAGATCATCGCTCACCCTAATACGCTCTCCGGTTTGATCGGTAAACTCAATCGTTTCTGCGTGGAGAAATTGGCGGTCGAGCCCGAGCGCACGGGAAAATTCCTTCCGTCTCGGCGTACTCCCGTAGAGCCCGTCCCCTACCACCGGCGTTCCGATCGAAGCGAGGTGAACGCGAATCTGGTGAGTACGCCCTGTCTCCGGAAAAACCGAGAGGAGCGAGAAAGGTGCTCCATGATATTCGTATTGCGAGATGGTACGATACCTTGTCAATGCTTCCTTTGAAAGACGAAGCTTTTTCCCCCGCGTTGCTCGTTTGAGACTTCCCTGTTTGATCGCAATAGGTTTTTCAATGACTCCCGATTCAGGTGATGGTTTTCCGAACACAAGCGCAAGATATGTTTTTTTCACCTCGTGCCGCCCAAATAAATGTTTTAAATATAAGAATGCGCTTTGGTTCCGGGCGATGACCATAATACCAGAGGTATCCCGGTCAAGCCGATGCACGATTCCCGGACGAAATTCGGGATCATCCCCTACGCGCGCGATCTCCGGGTAACGCTCTAAAAGCCAGTCGGTAAGGATAACTTCTCCCGGTCGCGGCGGATGGCTCTTTAAGCGATGCACGAGAACACCTGCCGGTTTCCCGATGAACAAAAAATTGACGCCCTCAAAAAGGATGCGAATAGTCCCCTCCTCGAGGGGAACGCTACCGGGATCCCGAGAATCGTTCATCGCGCTTCACCGCCGCGTAGGCAATAATACTTCGATTAATATCACGGAAAAACAATATGCCACCTCCAACAATTATGATAATGACAAACTTAGTGAAAAGTGTTGTCCCTATGAACGCGGAAAGCAGATAAAGAAACGCACGCCATGGATTCCCTGCTGAAGCGTTCAGAGTATTCGAAACCACTTCTTCGAAAAATACAAACCGGGAAAAAAACACTGCGGCGATAACCACTGCGACAATCTCCGCCGCAAAAAGCGGGGCTGCGTATCGGAGAAACCAGATATGATAGATACGTCCGAGCACCCGCTGCTTGATTCGCTGCCGTATGCTCCGTTTTTCTTCTGAACTATTCATTATTATTCAACGCTCAATTTTTTGAATAACCGCTTCGCTCTGAAAAGCCGCATTTTCAGAGTCGACATAGAAATTTTCTCGACAACCGCGATATCACGGTAGGATTTGTCTTCGAGGTAGTAGAGTCGAAGGAGACGCCCCAGATGTTCTGGCATTTTCCCGATTACATCCGAAACGAGCGCCTTCGCGTCACTCACCTTTCCGAAGTCACCCACCTCGCCTACGATGCCTTCGCCCTCCTCGTCATAGAAAACAGTATCGAGATATTCCGTCTTACCGCCGATCCGCTTTAATTTTTGGTAGTGGGTAAAAGCGGTGTTCATGAGGATTTTGTATGCCCAGCTCTTGAAACGGGCATCGGGCTGTTTTTTGAAACGAGCACCGTTTACGTAGATTTTTGTGAACGTTTCTTGGACGATATCCTCCGCTTCTTGCCGACTCCGGACAATGCCGAACGCGACCTTCAAAAACGACCCTTCGTAGCGGTCAATAATCACCGAAAAATAAGATGGATCTTTGAGCGAGAGAAGAAGGATTTCCTCATCTTCACGGATTTGTTCCATAGGAGATGCACCTCTTCCCGCCTCTCTATAATAACCGCGGGGCGAAAGAAGAGGTTGCGTGGGGATTACACTACCTCACATTTTAGCACGTGGTCAACTTACCGATGACAATTGACACAAGTGAAGAAAGGCAGCGATAATTCGAAAACATATGAAATTTATCATCGCGCGCCATGGGGAAACCATTGAAGGGCACAATGGAATTTTACTCGGACACCTTCCCGGACGCCTTTCGCCCCTTGGGTTCGAACAGGCAACGCGCCTTGCGTTACGTCTGAAAGACGAACCGATCCGAATCATCGCGACCAGTGATCTCGCCCGGGCACGCGATACGGCGCAGGCGGTTGCGAAATTTCATCCCGATGCCGTCTTTGAAGTCACCGAAGCGCTCCGCGAACGCGGCTTAGGCATCCTCGAGGGAAAACCAAAAGCTGAAACGCCGTGGGCTGACCGCGCGCTTCAGCGAGAGCGCCCAGAACAAGGAGAGAGTCTTGATGATCTCTATGCCCGCGCCGAGAAAGTCATCGCCGAATTTATAAAAACAGTCACCGACCGAACCGTGGTTGCGATGGGACACGCCGATATCAATCTCGCAATCGTTGCAGCGCTCACCGGAAAACCAGCGACTGAAATCCTCACCATGGAGACTCCAAGAAACACTGCGGTGAGTATCTTCGAGCTTACCCTTGGGCTCCCGGTAAAAGTTATCGCCTTAAACGACGCAAGTCATCTCGCGTGATAGTTTGATACGCAAACTTCCCAGAGTGCGCTCCAAGGCCGCTAGGCCAGTCTTACCCTCCGGGGAGTTTGCGTATCAATTTCCTTATGAACGTTTGTTTATCGCAAAAAAATTTCTGAAAAGCTCGGCAACAAGTATTGGCCCCGTTCCTCCGGGAGTAGGCGTAATTGCTCGCGCTTTCGGTGTGCAGGTTTGAAAATCGAAATCACCAGAGACTTTGCCGCGCCTCATCCCATACCCGAAATCAATTAAAACTACTCCTTTTTTCAGATCAGCGCCGTGAATGAGCATTGGCGTCCCGACGCCAGAAACAACGAGGTCTGCTTCACGAAGCCGTTTTTGATCAAAATGTGATCGATGGAACTGATCAATCCGTGCGACACGCCGCGTGAGCCACGCGGCAATCGGTTTGCCCACAAGTAGTCCCCTTCCTACCACCACCGCCCGCTTCCCCGTGGCACTAAAATGGACGTGTTCAAGAATTGTTTTCAC
This sequence comes from Patescibacteria group bacterium, assembly GCA_038063175.1. Lineage (GTDB taxonomy): Bacteria > Patescibacteriota > Minisyncoccia > UBA6257 > 1-14-0-10-40-38 > JBBTVP01. The sequence continues at coordinate 7,471 of JBBTVP010000046.1, read as the reverse complement.
TACCCCTACTGCAGGAGAAGGTACGCGCGCATCATCTCGAAGCGCATCAATATCTTTTTTTACGTTGATCGCAGGAATTATCTCTTCGGTACTGAAATTTCCAGGAAGTGGAAGCTGGAGCACAATACCACGAACCGTTTGATCCGTATTTAGTTTTTTTATGAGACGCTTCAGTGCAGATTGAGATGCACTCCCTGAAATCCGATAGATCTGAAAGGGAATCTTCAGCGCTTCCGCGACCCGCGCTTTTTCTTTGAGAAATTTTTCAGATGCGGAGTGATCTCCTACGAGAATCGCGGCAAGCTTTCCGGAAGGCCGACGACGTTTCGCAAGTCCGGCCACAATATTTCTCGCAATCGCCCGTCCGTCGATTACCATGAATGTATTGCATATGGAAGCGGAAACCTTGCAGCGATTTTTTTGACCTCCCGCCCCACCGGAGCCGTTGCTTCACGATCTATAAGGATTCGGCGGATGCATGCCGCAATTTCTATCATTTCTCGTTTCCCCATCCCGCGAGCAGTGATCGATGGCGTACCAATCCTTACCCCCGAAGGATTAAATGGTTTCTCATCTCCCGGAATTGTATTTCGGTTTGCGATAATTCCCGCGGCTTCTAGTTTCTCTTCCGCAGCGCGACCAGAGATATTAAGAGACCGGAGATCGAGAAGCATAAGATGATTTTCTGTGCCTCCTGATACCAGCGAGAATCCTGATTGCATAAGTGCTTTCGAAAGCACACGGGCATTCTCAACAACTTTTTTTGCGTAGGTACGGAAATGGTTCTTCCTCACTTCTCCGAATGTCCACGCGATTCCCGCTACCACATTCATGTGTGGTCCGCCTTGAAGCCCTGGAAATATCGCCTTATCGATCGATTCTGAAATTGTGGTTTTTTCCATTCCGCTTTTTCCTTTTTGCTTTCTACTGAAAATAACTGCTCCCCTCGGACCTCGGAGTGTTTTATGAGTGGTGGTAGTAACCACATCTGCATGCTCGAATGGTGACGGGTGAATGCCCGCGGCGATAAGACCTGCAATATGGGAGATATCGGCAACGTGGTATGCACCGACTGTTTTCGCAATCGCACCAAAGCGTTTGAAATCGATGATACGTGGATACGCCGTTGCACCGGAAACAATGATCCGTGGCTGCTCCCGCTTCGCAATTTCCTCAAGTTCGTCGTAGTTTATGTAACCCCGCACGTCTAATCCATAATGGACCGCGCGGTAGACAGTGCCAGAAAAGCTTACTCGATGCCCGTGGGTTAAGTGCCCGCCACTCGAAAGGGAAAGTCCCATGAGCGCGTCACCTGGTTTTGCGAGCGCAAAATATACCGCTTGGTTTGCAGGAGATCCCGAATACGCCTGAACGTTTGCGTGCCAATTCGAAGGCAAAAGATTGAATGCATTGAGCGCACGCTTCTTTGCGAGTTCCTCGATATCGTCTATATGCTGATTCCCCGGATAGTACCGGCTGCCAGGATACCCTTCGGCATACTTATTGGTAAGCGGAGACCCGAGCACCCGAAGAAGCTCGGGTGGTGCGATGTTCTCGGAAGGAATGAGGTCAATCGTATCCCCTTCCCGCTTCACCTCGCTCCGAATTAAACGAAAGAGTTGTTGATCCATGTTTGGAAATATATTTTTGTGCGCCCTGGAGGGATCGAACCTCCGACCTTTTCAATGTCAATGAAACGCTCTACCACTGAGCTAAGGGCGCGCTACGATTCTTGTTTATAGTACCGATGAGAAAAAGGATTGTCTAGAAAACCACCCCGACAAACCGGCAGGATTAAATAGCAACGTGAACAATTCTACCCCGAGCTACTACCACGAGCAGGAAAGACCAGAGCAGTTTTTTTTCTCTTCCACGAGTGCTTGAAATTTTTCAATAAGCTTTGCGTAGCAAGGGTTCGCGTGCTGGCTCTCGAGTTGGTAAGGATCTCCTACGAGGCGGCAGGAATCCGGTTTCGTGGAGTAAAGCTCAATTTCGTCCGGTCCAATCGTGTCGGGTACCGTTCCGTATTCATATTCAATATACGCCTTATCATTGGTGCGCACACCGCGAAGGTACCCTCCAAAATTATCCATGCGGTAATTCTCAAGGAAAATCCCCTCTCGCCACGGAATTAAAGAATTATTCATTAACGGCAGAAGCGACTCCCCATCCATAATGAGTCCTGGGGCTGCGTCGGCAAGATCCATAATCGTCGGCGCGTAATCAATGTTTGAAACAACGTTCGAGATAACTTTCCCCTTTGGAATCCCCGGACCTTGTATGTAAAGCGGCACATGAATACTCTCGTCGTAAGGTCTGTTTTTTCCCGATATAATCCGATGTTCTCCCTGCTGCACGCCATTATCCGATACGAACATAATAATAGTGTTCTCGAGGAGTTCCTTTCGTGTGAGTGCTTCCAAAATAAGCCCAACCCCCTCGTCAACGGCGAGTAGAGCCTCAAGACGTAAACGCATAGATTCTTCAATAGCCGCAACCGCGTTCTGCGTGATTAAGGAAAGGGATGCAACGTTGTGCGGCTTATCAGTGACATCTGCCTCATTGAACGAAGGGGAAAATATTGGAGCATAAGAATCAAAGACTCCGATATGCCGAGGAGCGGGAACCGGGTGAGGACCGCTCCCAGGACCGGCACCAAATCCGACATGAGGAGCAACAAAGTTAACCACCATAAAAAACGGCTGATTTCTAGAAGGAATATTGGCGATATACCGAGCCGCTCTCCGTGCGAGCACATCAGTCTGATAATCTCCAACATTATTTCCAAACGAAAGCGTAGTTCCGTCTTCCTGCATTACCGAATAGTTAAAAAATTTACTCCCATCGAGGAAGGTAAACCACTTGTCCCATCCTGGAGGAACTGGTGGGGCTCCTTGAGTTAAAGCTTCTTGATATCCATTCATGTATTTCCCGATGTGAATATTGTAATATCCGGCTTCCTTAAGCCATACCGGAAGGGTATTAGAATGGTCTAAACGCCCGAATCCACCGTAAGGAGCATTATTTGTATATACACCATGGTTATGTTCATACTGGCCAGTCAGAAATGTTGCTCGTGAAGGGCAGCAGAGGCCGTGCGAAAGAAAATTGTTCGAAAAATTAACACCGTTTGCAGCAAGGGAACGGATGTTTGGATAAGCAAAATTCCCGGTATCGGGCCGGATTGCATCAAGAGAGGCAAGGTCCTGATCATCGGTTTGAATGAAGATGATGTTGGGTTGCTTCGATGGATTTCCGTCGAATGAATTCGCAGTAGACACAACGCCAATGAGTGCCGCTACGGCGACAAGCACCCAGAGCGTTGACGATTTAATCTTCTGATGAATTTGTTTTTTCATCACATTAACCACGGTGGGCATGGGAGGAATCGGACCTCCGACCTCTGTCTTATCAGGACAGCGTTCTACCACTGAACTACATGCCCATACTGAAGCAAAGTCATGCGAGTAAGTCAAGACTCGCTCTTGCAATCCGCCGTACATGAGCGCCACACCACCCGCGCGTAGGTTACGGACCAGACGGCGGAGACACATTCCCTACAAGCTGATTTAACTTATCAAAATCGAAGCTTACTATCAACCCTCCCCCGTTTTCTCCTATTTCTAATATTTTATTCACATTCTCCGCCACAAAACTCACTGCATAAATTGCGTAGATAACGAGAAGTATAAAAAGGACGAGTGCGATGCCAATATACATCCAGTCTCCGCGGCGAGAAAAAAGCTTTGTCATAGGTTGCTACCCGCGATAGAATACCTTCCCTTTTATCGATCCCGTGAATGTTTCAGCCCCAGGTCTGCCGGCAAAAAGAACATCGAATGAATTCACGCGGATGAAATATCCCCCAGACTCGAGACGATCCATAAGCTTCCGGAAACCCTGAAGGGGTCCTGCGATGCTGATTTGAAAATCAATCGAGGGGGGTAATATGTCAGTCGCGCGGTTTTCGGTGCCAAATTTGAAGCCAAGCACCAACTTTTCTTCTTTTCCGATGGTAGTAATCTGATTCCTGAACGTAAAAAGGCCATCTTTCGCAGGGAAAAGCCCGTTAAGGTATGCCGTATATCCCTTTGCCCGCTTCTCCTGTTCGGTAAGCACAATTAAAGATTGGAGGGCTCTTCGTTCAGATGCATCTTGATTCTTTAGAGCTCGTATGGCATCCGCGCGTTTCGATACATCAGAACCAATAAATGCAGTCCTCACGATAAAGAAGGTGACGATACCACCGGCGATAGAGAGTTGAAGCAAAAGTTGTTTCCGAAAAGAGTTTTTCATGCTGATACATCCATTATGATAACATAGCGAACATGGCTCCCGAAGAAATTGCTAGCTACCACGGTCTCGCTATTCTCTTAGGAGGCGAGTACCAAAAATTGAAAAAGGAATGGGAACTTCACGGCTCTTGGCAATTGGCGCTCAAGGAGCGCGACCGTGCGAAGTACAAAACCGCACTCCGTGATTTTCTCACGCTCGAAGCTGCTGGTATCCGAGTGATCATGAAAGAAGATCCTCTCTTCCCCGAGGCGCTTCGTGAAATTCCGTGGCCACCGTTCGCGCTCTATATACGCGGTATCATTCCCAAAACAAAAGAGGTATGCGTTGCAATCGTGGGCACCAGAAAAGCAACGCTCGAGGGAAAAAAGTTTGCAGAGAAAATCGCGATATCTCTTGCGCAGGCGGAGGTAACAGTCGTGAGCGGACTCGCACTCGGAGTTGATGCCGCGGCACAAGGCGCGGTCTCCTCGCGAGAGTTCCGCACCATCGGCGTACTCGCAAGCGGCGTAGATAAGATCTATCCACGCGAAAACGAAAAAATCGGCGCACAAATACTTTCTACCGGCGGGGCGCTTATCTCCGAATACCCGCCGGGAAGCCCGGCACTCCCCCGCCGGTTCCTCGAGCGAAACCGAATTGTTGCCGGACTTTCGAAAGGCGTCGTAGTCATCGAAGCACCGAAACGATCAGGTTCACTCGCAACGGCGAATTTCGCCCTTGAACAGAACCGCGAGGTGTTCGTCTCCCCCGGGTTCCCGGAACACCCAAATTACGAGGGCTCACATGCACTCTTGAAATCAGGAGCATGCCTTATAACGTCAGCGAACGATGTGCTTGAAGCCCTCGGAATCGCCCTCTTACAGCCAATTTCAGCCGGAGTAAAAATTCCTGCAGACCTTGACGCAAACGAAAAAACCATTATTAATGTGCTCATGTCTTCGGGGGTACCTATGGGTAGCGCTGCGATTTCCGAAGAGACCGGAATCGATCCGGCCGAGGTGAACGCAGCGCTCGGAACGCTCGTTATCCAGGGCCTGCTCGAAGATCGTTCAGGAATATTTGCGGTAAGCAATAACGGTAGCTAATAAACCATGAAGCTCGTCATCGTAGAGTCGCCAACAAAAGCGAAAACAATCGGTAAATTTTTGGGAAGCGAATACAACGTCCAATCCTCGTACGGCCACATTCGCGACCTCCCAAAGAGTAAACTCGGCATTGATGTCGAGAATAATTTCGCGCCCCAATATATTATCCCCACAAAGGCAAAAAAGGTGGTGAGCGCGCTCAAGAAAGAAGCCCACAAATGCGAAGCGGTGATTCTCGCAACCGATGAAGACCGGGAAGGCGAAGCAATCGCCTGGCACCTTGCGCAGGCGCTAGAGCTTGATGGCCTCAAGAATAAGAAGTCAAAAATTGAATCCGTGGAACGAATTGTGTTCCACGAAATCACAAAACGGGCGATCGACGAGGCGCTTTCAAAACCACGACCGATCGACCTTAATCTCGTGGACGCGCAGCAAGCCCGACGAGTCTTGGATCGCATCGTAGGATACAAACTCTCACCGTTCCTATGGAAAAAAGTGGCAGGCGGTCTTTCCGCAGGACGCGTGCAGTCGGTGGCGCTCCGGCTTATCGTAGACCGAGAAAATGAAATAACCGCGTTTAAACCAGAGGAGTACTGGACGGTTGCGGCGCTCCTCAAGCCAAAGAATGGCGAAGCATCGTTTGAAGCGAACCTCGCCGCGGTCGGAGGAGAACCACTCGGAAAATTCGGTATTAAAACTGGAGAGGAAGCAAACGAGATCGCAGACGATCTCCGCGCCGCTTCCTACTCCGTGACTTCAGTTGAAGAAAAATCTCTCCATAAGAATCCTCCTCCTCCTTTTACCACGAGCACCCTCCAGCAGGAAGGCGTGAAACGCCTCCGCTACTCTTCGAAAAGAACCATGATGCTTGCCCAGCGGCTCTACGAAAACGGTCTCATCACCTACATGAGAACCGACTCGACAAACCTTTCCGCTGAATCGACTGTTGCCGCGAGCGCATGGCTCAAGGAAAATCTCGGGGAACGCTATGCCCTTCCCTCCGCAAGAAATTTCAAAACTAAATCAAAGCTCGCCCAGGAAGCCCACGAAGCAATCCGCCCCACTGATGTCCGGATAACCCCTGAATCGATTTCCGTAAAGGAAGAAGCTGAACGCAAGCTCTACCAACTTATTTGGAGCCGGTTCGTTGCTTCCCAGATGCCGACCGCGGAAGTCGCCGCGACAATTCTCACGGTTGCCGGAAAAGGTAAAAAAGACTATGTACTCCGTGCCGCGGGACAGACCATCACCTTCGACGGCTTCTTGAAAATCTGGGCACAAAAACTCGAAGAGCGAGAACTCCCGAAGGTGAAAGAGTCTGATCCGCTCGATCTCGACTCTATTGTGCCCGCACAGCACTTCACTGAACCGCCTCCACGGTACTCGGAAGCAACGCTCGTAAAAGCACTCGAGGAATTCGGCGTTGGCCGACCGTCCACCTATGCGCCTATCATCTCCGTTATCCAGTACCGAAACTACGTGGAAAAAGAAGCTCGTCGGTTCAAGCCAACCGAAATCGGCATGCTCGTGAGTAAAGTACTCACGGAACATTTCCCCGAAGTGGTAGATGTTGGTTTCACCGCTGAAATGGAAGATGAGCTGGACGATGTTGCGGCAGGCAATGTGAAATGGCAGAGCGTGATCCAGGAGTTTTATGACCCTTTCGCAAAGCACCTCGAAGAAAAATACGAGGAAGTAAAGAAAGAAAAACTTATTCCCGAAACAACCAACGTAACGTGTGACTGCGAAGGGAAAGACAGTTCGGAAAAATCGAAATGCCTCCATGAAGGCCCATGCGGAAAACCGATGGTGATCAAGATGAGCCGGTTCGGAAAATTTATGGCGTGCTCGGGCTTCCCCGATTGCCGAAATACGAAAAAACTTGCAGGTGCGGGAGGCACGCCAGAACCCCCAAAACTGACAGGATTGAAATGTCCCAAGTGCACCGAGGGAGATGTGGTTGAACGCCGCGTACACCGCGGTCGCGCGCGCGGAAAAATCTTCTGGGGCTGCTCGCGCTACCCTGCCTGCGACTACGCTACCTGGGAAAACCCCGTTTCGCCTCCTGGCGAACCTCCGAAATCAGACTC
>JBBTVP010000045.1:0-18649 GCA_038063175.1 Patescibacteria group bacterium | reverse complement strand
AGTTTCGTGAGAAGTTCCCTCTGATCGATTTCTTTAAAGATCCACCAGAGCGATTCGATATAAGAATTCTCGTAGGTAATGTAGGGGTGTTCGAAATCGAGCCAGAACCCGATACGCTTTGTGAACCGCTCCCACTCGGTTTTATGCCGCCACACAGAAAGCCGCGCCCGCTGGTTGAATTCTGCAATCCCGAGCTTTTCAATTTCCGATTTTTGCTTGATGCCAAGCTCTTTTTCTACCGCGATCTCAACCGGAAGCCCGTGGGTATCCCAGCCCGCGCGACGGAGCACATAGTTCCCCCGCATAGTCCGGTAGCGAAGGATGATGTCTTTAAACGCACGCGCGAGCGCGTGGTGAACTCCGGGAAGACCGTTCGCGGTCGGCGGTCCCTCAAAAAAACGAAAAGGTTTGCCTTTGCGGCGAAGCTCGAGTGATTGCTCAAAAATATTATTCTTCTCCCAAAACGCGAGCACTTTTTCTTCGATCTCCGGAAGGTTGAAGTTTTTTATTTTCTTTAGCATACGTTACCAGTTTTCAGTGTTAAGTCGTAAGTTATAAGTTGCAAATTTTCTTACATTCGTTCGAGTGGCGTGATTCCTAAAAGCTTCATGCCGTTACAAAGAGTGGTTCCCGCCGCCTCAATGAGGCGAAGTCGCGCGGCTTTCACCGGTGCATCCGCCGTAAGTACCGGCTCGGTTTCATAGAACCGATTCACCCCTCGCGCAAGCGCTACGAGATATTCCGCGAGGTAGTGTGGGAAAAATGTCGAGCGAGCTTTTTCTAACGCCTCTGGAAACCTGGCGAGAAGTAAGACGAGAGCAAAATCCCCCTCGCTTTCAACCGCCTCTGGATTCCACTTTGACGGAACCTTTGCCTTCCGGAGTATGCTCCGAAGTCGTGTGTAGGTATACATAATATACGGCGCGCTCTGCCCTTCAAACGAAAGCATGGATTCCCAGCGAAACGCGATATCGCTCTGGCGATTTTGAGAGAGATCGTTGAACTTGAGCGCCGCGATTCCCACAGCTCTTGCTATTTTTACTCGCTCCCGAATAGAGAGATCGGGGCGCTTCTCGTGAACCACCTTCGCTGCTTTTTCGATCGCCTCACTGATTACGCCTTCGAGTGAAATGTGCCTACCTGCTCGCGTTGAAAGCTTCTTCATGTCTTCGGAGAGAATAAGTCCGAATTTCACGTGCACGAGACGCTCCCCTTTGCCGTAGCCAAGCTTCGCAACTGCTCCAAAGAGCTGTTCGAAGTGAAGACTCTGCCCGTTGTCTACCACATAGAGCACAAGACTCGGCTTGAAGCGCTCGGCGCGATACTTCGCGGCAGCGAGGTCAGTCGTCGCATAGAGAAACGCTTCGTCACTCTTCTGAATTACAAAGGGCGCCTTTCCTTCGATTGGAATAACAATCGCCCCCTCGCTTTTCACCGCAACTCCTTTGTCGAGTGCATCGGAAATAATTCCCGGGAGCATCGCCTTGTAGTAACTCTCGCCGAGATAGTAGTCGAAACGCACGCCAAGGATTTTGTAGATTTTTTTGAACTCCGCGAGACTCACTTTATAGAACGCTTTCCAGATTTTTACGTTATCTCGGTTTCCATCCTGAAGGAGTTTCGTTTCGCGCCGCGTGACTTCCTCGAGTGCCGAGTCTGCTTTCATCCGTGCGCTGTAGTCCACGTAGAGCTTCAATAGGTCGTCGATCGAAATTGTTCCTTGTCGCTTGTCGCTTTTACCTTGTTGCTGTTTGTATGCCGCAATGAGCACGCCAAACTGCTTCCCCCAGTCACCGAGGTGGTTGTCTCCGATTACCTTCCACCCGCTCCATTTGAAAATGTTTACGAGCGCCGCCCCAATGATGGTTGAACGCATGTGCGCAACGCTCATCGGCTTTGCGATATTCGGGTGCGAGTAATCAATGACAACTACTTGTCTACTTTTAACTAATGACTTTTGACTCATGACCGGCTTTCCCCACTTCTTCCCGGTCCTCACCATGCGAGCGAATTCACGTCGAAGCACTGATTTTGAAAACCAGAAATTTAAAAATCCCGGCGGTGCGATTTCAATCTTTTCAAATGTTTTTCCCTGGTCAATCGCGATGATTTTCTCACGGAGGTCCTTTGCAACCTCAATCGGCGCCTTCCCCGCTTTCCCAGCAAGCCGCATCGCGATGTTCGAAGCGTAATGCCCGAATTTTTGATCGGGGGTGGGCTCTACGGTAAATGCTTCCGAGCCAGCAATGCGAGTAAGAATAGATTTGATCTCCTCTGTCATTTTCTTTCTAATTGCTACGCCTCTACCACGCTCTTCCCCCACGCACAAAACTGGCAGTTGCCGTGGGATTTTGGCGTAGGACCTTTTAAAACGCCTACCGCCGCACGGAAGGTGTCCCGCGCCTCCTCGACCGACGTCTCTATCTTCTTCACCTCAACTGAAAAATTCACCTGCCCGCCGGGCTTAAACTCCCGCGGAATGAAATAGATGAGGTATGCATAAGATGGTTGCGGCAATTGGTTCGCCTCGAGGAGAAGCGAGTAGCAGTTCAGCTGGTTTTGGTAGAAATTTTCTCCGCCTTCTTTCAAGTCAAATCCGCGGGTTTTGTAGTCAGCTGGGATGTAACGCCCTTCGTGTACGATACAATCATCGAGCGCACCCACGAGCACCGCGTCGCATTCTTTATCGTAATACGAAAGTCCGCTCCTCCAGCTCCGCCACTTTGAGAGAAGCTCAGGGTCATTAAAAAGCTCTCCGTTCACCTTGCCCTCGATCTCAGGAGGTAGTTTTCCGACCGCCCGGTAACTGTCGAAGTATTTTTTAATTAGAATATCCATACCTCCGGGAAGCGAGGGAAAAGGTCCCCGCGGCCGGTGAATATCCGCGCCATACTCGAGCCAAAAACACTTCTGGCACTCAAGGAACACATTGAGCGCCGAGGGAGAAAGTCTGATTTTTCCATTAGATCCAGCCATGGATGGCAGCATAGCAGTTTCTAGCGATTTTTCCTAGGAAAATGGCGTATAATGGGCGGATGGAAGCTTTAAGCGAAAACCGCCGCGCGCGGTTTGATTATGAGATCTTAGACACCTTTGAGGCGGGCATTGAACTCAAGGGATTTGAGGTTAAATCCGTGAAACTTGGCCGCGCAAACATCGCTGGTTCTTTTGCATTGCCTCGAGGCGAAGAACTCTGGCTTACGAACGCAGACATCCCCCCCTACCAACCTGCAAATACCCCGATCAATTACGATCCGAAACGTTCTCGCCGGCTCCTCGTTACCAAAGAAGAGCTAAGGGCGTATGTAGGGAAACTGAAGTCCGAGAAGTTGACATTAGTACCATTAAAGATGTACAATAAGCGCGGCCTCGTGAAGGTAGAAATCGCGCTCGCTCGCCCAAAGAAAAAAGGCGACCGGCGGGAAGCCGTCAAAAAGAGAGAGGCGAAGAGGGAAATAGAAAGAACATTGAAAAAATGACAATAGACAATGAACAATAGAATCTCGTTTTATTTCTGATTTATTGTAAATTGTATCTTGTTAATTAATGTAAGGGAGTGATCGGCTTCGACGGGAAGCTGCGCTCTAAAGCTGCAAGTCGAGGAGGGTAAACTCGTAAACCGTGCCCAAACTACAACTGCAAACAGCAATGTGAGCAGAATGCCAGCGTTCGCAACCGCGTAACTCTGACATCATCGAGCCTCAATACTCCGTAGAGGGTCCTCGGTGTTATACCGGAGCGTAGGAACAGTCAGATTGGATTCTTCGCCCTGTTCCGAAATTCAGTGAGTCCACCGTTTCCGCCGCAAGGCGTAATCTAAGCTTGTAGACGCTTTGGTTTGTACTTTCCGTACGTGGGTTCGATTCCCACCACTTCCACAGCAAAACAAAAGACCCTACTCTCGCAGTGGGGTTCTTTTGTTTTTGCCTGATGATGAATCGAACCGCGGGCCGCAGGCTCCGAAGAGGAGTCGAAGGTTTCGAGGTCAGTAGACCGAGAGGCGATTCCCCACCTCTTATAAAACTGCTCGCCTTTACGGTGGGCTGTTTTTGGTTTATGTTGGTGGCGAATCGAACGAGGGGTGGGTCGGAGGGGAAGCCACCGGGTCCCCTCCATGGAGGAGATTATTCAGAACCGTGGGTTCTGAAAGCGCGGGTCGCCTTCGGCGATCAAGCAGTGAGATTCCCCCACTTCAGCATTAAAATGCTGAAAAAAATAAAAGAAAGATTAAATAGTTTGAAAAAACGCATAACTTGGTGGAAAATTTTCGTCTTAATTATCCTACCACTCATTCTCGCAACTCCCTGGCCACCTTTTAAATACATCGCCTCACTTTCAAAACAGGAAGGCAATGTGCAAAAAGATATAGAAATACCAACTGAGATTGAAGCGCTTGGAACATCCTTATTCTCTAAGATATTGGGCATAGAAACCACCAAACTCCCTATCCTGCTTTGCCTATGGAATGGAAGTGAATTCTATATAGCTCAACAAAACATGGTTTCGGAAGAAATTCCAAATTCCGAAGAAATAGGATTAATATCTCTCGACATCATTTATCCCGATAACCAAATGCCTGAGAAGTTATCTGCTAGAAGGCATACTACGAACTGTTCTAACTTAGAAATAAATCGATCTTCTAATATTTTTCTTAAAAAAGAAGCCACGATTAAGGATATAAGGTTCGAATCTTCCGATATCCCTCAGGAACTTCTCCAAAAAGTCAGAGGCTTATACCCTGAAGTCAAAGTTATGGCAATAATATTTTCGATTCCAGACTTTTTCTCAAAACCCTTTTTCAAAAACTACTTCATTTCCTTTATTGCATCGAGCTTCTTGATAATTCATCTTCTTAAGGATATTAAAGAGTGGATTTTCAAAGATCGTCAATAACAGTCGCTTAATTTTTTTGCAACGATTAAAGCAGTCATCTTCGACATCGACGACGTTCTCCTTTCTTAGTTGCAAGACTAAATCCTTTTATAGTAAACTCTCCGAATAAAATCATGCTTCACAATCGCCGAACAAAAACCTGGTCCAGCTTCATTGCTTTTCAAATCTCTCGTCTGACCTAGAGGGCAGGCTTTGACGTGCAAAGCCTCGAAATCTGCCCTGCTGGGGCAGATTTTTTTACTGTTCTTTCACATTCAACCATAAAAGGAAAATGAAGGATGGAATACCGAGCTGTCGGAAATCGATGCGCGGTTGCTATTGATTCTCTCGACCTACCCATCTCACGCGAAGAAGCCCTCGCTATATTGAGCAAGAAAGGGTTTAGCGTAGTGGAAATTGACATTGTCGCGGTCGCTCGACGCTGCATCGCTAGATCTAAATACCGACGCAACGCACGACCCTCCGAGGCTCCTGCAATCGTCGATTGCTCAAGCTTTACGAAGTGGCTTTACGGAGAGCGTGGCATCTGGTTGCCACGACGATCAATCCAACAACGTGAGCTGGGCGAAGAGGTAAAGATTGATGAGCTCGTTCCTGGCGATCTCGTTTTTGCCTCGGGCTACATTGATTACTACTACGATGATTCTGAAAATGGCGTTGGCCACGTTGGCATAGCCACAGGCGAGAATACCGTGATCCATGCCGCGAACCGAAGAGAAAATGTAGTAGAAACTTCGATTGAGGCGTTCGCTCAACCTAACAAGTTCCGTGGAGCAAGACGCTACATCCCGAATGATGTAGAGGTTCTTACTCTCGAGACGCCGTCAGACAGAGAAGTAGAAACCGCGGACGACATCAGATGGATCGTCCTCCAGTCATGTTCCAAATAAAACAGGGTCGCCTAGATTGCTAGGCGGCTCTTTTTTTCATACCACCTCCGCCGCTAGATATTTTTGCGCCTTTAGAATAAGAACAGCACTTGGCGCGTGAGTGATTTTTGAATCCATAACCATTTGGGCAGCTTCATGCAACGGAATACGAACGCGCTCTATCGTTTCTTCTTTCGACTGTGGAATTTGTTTCGGTGCTTCAAATCCTCGTGCAAGAAAGAGATATTCAGTATGCTTTATGACTCCGGTAAGCGGATTTACGTGTCCTAAATCAATCCACTCTTTTGGAGAAATACCAAGCTCCTCTTTCAATTCTCGCTTGGCAGTTACGAGCGGACTATCCCCTTCGTCGAAGCCGCCGCCAGGCCCTTCAGTGCTGAAGTCACCAAGACCGTAACGAAATTGCCTTGCAAGATACACATATCCCGCATCATCGAGAGGAAGCACGCAGGAGCCTTTTACAATCTTTACTACGCCATAGATAAGCTCTTTGCCCTTGTCGTTTATAACCGCATCTTCCACTACCTCAATCCAATGGTTCTTATATTTCTGCTCCGATTTTTTAGTAGTCCATCCGCCTCTGTCTTGAGTCATCGAATCCAGTATATGACTTCTGCTCCCAAATTCACACCGGAGCGGCAGGAGTAAGCATTTCCGCCAAACTTTCCAATCGTGACCTTTGCTCGAACGTAAGTAACTGGTCGAGCATCCGTATATATTCCGTTAGCGACCGCGCATCTCCACTGCAGAACAAAAATGACCTACCCTTGTGGTAGGTTGTTTTTGTTTCTATAGTGGTGGCGAATCGAACTGAGAGGAGGGGTCGGGAGGAAAGGTATTCCTCCCGTGGAGGAGATTATTCAGAACCGTGGGTTCTGAAAAGCGAACGCTAGTGAGCGCGTGAGATTCCCCCACTTCTGAATTACAAACTCTAAAATCCATGAAAATAATAAATTTTATGAATGAAGTTTCTTATTCCGACATAATCTCGGTTTTTGCCTTGATTACCGCAATAGGTGCGTTCGCTTGGAATATTATAAGGGATCTTGTAATGGATAAAGTGGCGGTTGAATTTTCGATTGCTTTTGGCGAGATAGGAAATATTAAAGACACGAGAACTGCTCTTTTTGCTCCCGCGGGAAGTCTCTCCGATCATAAATTTGATAATCCAGGCGTTCTCCTGACAATAACGAATATTGGGCGTAGACCTATCGGCTTAGCCAGCGTAGGAGGCAAGCTGAGAAACGGCGGAAAACTTTTTATGGCGGTGGATGGACTACCAAAAGTGGTCCAACCCTATGAGATTTTTTCTAGCATTTCAAATGCTAAACAAAATTTTTTAGAAAGAATTCAAAAAGATGAAATTTGCCGACTGTGGGTGATGGATACAAAAGGGAGAAAATGGCTACTCTCCGCAAAAGGATGGGAGCAACTAAAAGAAACGGCGGGCTACATTGCTTCTGAAAGACATCGAGCAAAATAACCACCTTCATTCTCCACGACCTCACGCAAGAAGATAAATAAAAATAATTTAAATGAAACTTCTCCTTACCTCAAACGGCCTTTCTAACCAGTCCATCGCTAAGGCATTATTTGAATTGGTCGGCAAACAACCTTCCGAAACTACCATTGCCTTTATCCCTACCGCTATGAATGTCGGAGGTGGAGATAAGGGATGGTTTATCAACGATCTTCAAAACCTTAAGAAACAGAACCTAAAAAGCATTGATATTGTTGACATCTCTGCTTTACCGAAACACGCTTGGCTACCTCGCTTAGAAAGTGCAGATGTTCTCTTTTTTTCGGGCGGAAATACTTCTCACCTCATGCGCTGGATAAAAGAATCTGGTCTGATAGATGTTCTTCCTCAGCTCCTTAAAACAAGGGTATGGGCAGGCATTAGCGCGGGTAGTATTGTGACCAATCCCACCCTCGCGTTAAGCAACAAAGACAAAATGATTTACTACGAAGAAGAATTTGGATACAAGAGCGAAGATGCTCTTCACCTCGTAAACTTTTATACTCGTCCTCACTTCAACTCTCCGCATTTCCCTCATGCAAATGAGAAGTATTTACGAGAAGTAGCGAAAGGATTGAACGCACCCCTGTATGCGATTGACGATCAATCGGCGCTCAAAGTTGTAGATGGAAAAGTTGAAGTGGTAAGCGAAGGAAAATGGTTGAAGCTATAGGAATTACACCACCTCCGCCTAGTAACACTGCTCGCAGTAGATCATTTGCGACCACTAAAGATTTTGTGCATAAATATCCGCACACGAAATTGAACTACCCTCATAAGAAAAGGGATAAGATAAAGCAAATTCTTTAGTCTTCGTAATTTGTTCATACGAATTCCGCTTTATAACACTGGTCACAATAGATAATCTCCGGCCGCTCTATTGCAAAAGTCGTTTGAAAAGTATTCGGACACGCATCGTTTTCGTGAAAATGCTTTGAGTCGTTCGCGTATTGAATCTGAATGTGGCTCACCTCACTTTTCTCACCTTTGCACATACATGATCTCTCATAAAGATTAAATCCGTTACGCCACGACAGGCGGTCCGCATACCGACAATTCGGGCAGAGACGCGGCAAAGCAAGATTCATGTCCCGATAAAACGATAGTTCTTCTTTCGTAAGACGAAATGCTTTCGTGCAACGCTGAGCGCAGATTCCTTCATGGAGGCAACCAATAACATCATTCAGAACAGAATCTGAAACCTCTTGGATATGATCCGGCAATTCTGCTGCATTTTTTGTGATTTCGTAACTACCTTCCTCTATCTCCTGCCAGCGCCATCCTTCTTGCAGCACTTGTTCCTTTGTCTTGGGATACCAGGTAAATGCTAGCGACTCGTTATAGGCAAAGGCGGAAATCTCTACTGGGAAGTATTCGCCATACCGGTAAACACGACCACGCTTATCCGTGAAAGGCATTTCGTTCATGTGCGCAATGATTTTCGCTTTCAGCTTCTGAAAGGTTTCTTTGTCGTATTGTTTGTTCAAAATGCACCACTGCTTATTTTTTAGCCCAATACAACCAAAAACATTATGGGAATCAGAAGTATAGTTCGCATATTGAACATCAGTTCCCCCTCCGCTTCCTGCAGAAAACAGGGTGCGCTGCGCCTTCGTCACGCCGACTGTTTCATACAACAATTCCGAAAGATCACCACCTAGCACGACATCGTAGCTGTCTTTGAGATTGAGGCCGCCGAAGAAAACATGCTTGCACTTCTCGATTCCTTTGAGCGTGGTGAAGCAATTCTCACAATCCTTCGTGTCACGGATAATATCTCCACTCACCCGCGATGCGTTCGTGATAAAGGCGTAACGATGCGGCAAAGAGAGGTAAAGCTTCTTGAATTTTTCTTTCGCTTCCTCGAGTCGCTTATAACTTCCTAAATCCCAGTATTTTATTCGCTCGTGGTATTCCTCCTTGCTAAGCTGCTCATTAAAAATCCTATATTTTTGCTTACGCAAATTTATACATCCGAAGCAGTAGGTGCATCCAACGCAATCAAGAAGAAACGAACTTTCGACACATTCTTGCGAGAAATATACAAAACTCACTCGATAGAGACGATCGGAATGCAGGGCTTCATACGCATGATCGGAATTATCCGTCGTAAAGGAATCGAAGGTATTTTGTGCAAAGAGAAGCGTAGAACCATATTGAGAATCTTCCGAGAGAACGCTCCAGAAAAGAAGGTAGCAATTCTTTAAATTGATCGAAGCATGTGTGTATTCGCTATTGATCACATTTACTCCGGTAAGTGCCGATCGCGGCACTGCTTCCATGAGCTCACGGTATTGAAGGAAAAATGGTTTCGAAAAATCATATTCCCTCCCATAATCCATCGGATCCCACTTATCTGAAACCCAACATGAACGACAGTAAATCGTAAATGGACCTCCGGGAGCATAGACGCTCAACGTGGATTTGCCGCACAGTTTACAAGTGCCATGGTAAAGTTTCTTTTCTTCGCGCCATGCGAGACGACGAATGTTGCGACACTCTGGACAAAAAGTAGGCGGTGGAACTCCGATCTTTTCGTAAAAACGAAAATCCTCCGGTTCTACCGAAAAATCATGTTCGCAACTCTGGCATTTTCGGGTTTCAGAAGTCATTAAAACAAGTATATGACTTCTGCTCCGGAATTCACACCGGAGCGGCCGGAGTAAACATCTGTGATAGTATTAAACTGCTTTATGAAAAGATCGCAAATTTTGCCAATTTCTGTTGGAGTAATCATTTTAACGCTCTTAATTATCTATGCATTGGCAAAGAAAAGTAACCTACCTTATTCCGAACCCTCTCCCGCAGAATCGCCTCCTCCTTCCTTATCTATCAATGACATAAACTGGTTTCTCGCCACGCACGACTATTCATATAACGATTTCGGCCTTATTACTCCGGAAGAAGTAACTGTAGATCTATTTCCCCAACCGGCAACGGGTTGTGCTTGGGAAGATCCATGGAAACCAACAAGAAAAAATGTGAGGCTCGGTGCATCCTCTTTTTCCAACGCAGAACCTACCGCATTTTCCCCAGCAGCGAAATTGTTCTTTAGATATCGCGACGAGGAAATAAAGCACTTAGATGAAAACACCTTAACTGTTGCACGATGTAGTTCCAATCCTAACCCCACCTATCGCGAACTGTTCCCCACGTTGGTTCATGGCAAAGATAATTTTATCGAAGCGAACATCAACAAACCTGGGGATTTCGGCTTACTAGGAAAACTACAATGCCCCGAAGATGACGGAGAGATTGATGACGACCTTGATTCGGCAAGTCAATTCGGGGACAAGCCGATTAATATCGGGAAAAGACCAACGATCGGTTTTGGAGAAAAATTCAAACGTATTCTCGACTCAAGGGAAGATGTTGATAGTTTTGGGTTCCAAGGAGAAAAAGGAAGGAAATATATAGTAGAAATTTCAAATTTAGCTCCGGGAGTAGATCCTGTATTAATTTCTCATCATTATCCTGAAGGAGTGAATTATGTCTTGGAAAACAAGCAAGCTTTTACGATTGAGCTGAGTTTCAAAGGAAATCAAAGCTCTCTTTTTACTGTAAAGCCTAACGAGAAGAGTATTGTCGGGTGCGCTGCTAAGTATGAGATTACCGTAAGAGAAATTAAATAGAAGAATCTAGGTTCTCAAACTTCTGCTTCAAAATTCACACCGGAGCGGCGGGAGTAAGCATCTCTGCTAAACTCTCCATCCGCGACCTCTGCTCAAAGGTGAGCAATTGGTCGAGCATCCGGATATATTCGGTTAGCGACCGCGCATCTCCACTCGACTCGTTCCTTTATTTATATTTAGAGGAACTCGCTCGTGGCAAGCCACTTTTATTTATAAGATAATCTTGGCAAGCCACGATAAGATAATACGAGGCGAGTGCCCCGAGCGGTTCGACTGCGCTCACCGCAGGCGATAAGTCGAGGGGCACAAAATTTATGTATTATGTTTATATGATTAAAGATTCTCGTGAGAATCTTTATGTCGGCATAACAGAAAATTTAGGTAATCGCCTCTACTACCACAACACAAAGCAAGGTGCTAAATTTACAAAATCAAAAACTGAATTTAGATTAGTATTTTCTGAAGAATACAAAACACTTGCCGATGCCAGAAAACGGGAAATTCAACTTAAGAAATGGCGAAGAGATAAGAAAGAATTATTAATTACTCGATACAATACTGGGTTACCCACAAAAAGCGCCGCGTGAGATTCCCCCACTTTTACTATTATTCATGACCATCACCGATACCATATCAATCCTGGCACTCCTCGCAGCGCTCACTGCGCTTATCTGGAATGTTATTCGAGACCTTATTTTGGATAAAATTGACATTGGATTCTCTATTGCTTTTGGCGAACTGGGAAACATTAAAAACTCAGAGACTGCTGTATTTGCTCCTGCAGGAAGTCTCCCGAACCATAAGTTTGATAATCCCAATGTTCTCCTAACGATAACAAATGTCGGGCGCAGGTCCATTGGGGTAGCAAGCGTAAAAGGGAAAAATAAAAACGGCGGAATGTTTTTTATGGCAGTAAGAGGGTTGCCGAAAATAATTCAACCCTATGAAATTTTTTCGAGTACTAACGATATCCAAAAGGATTTCTTAGAGAGGGTCCAAGAAGACAAAATTGAAAAGCTATGGGTAGTAGATACAAAAGGTGGGAAGTGGCCTCTCTCTAAAAAAGCATGGATTCAACTGAAAGAAACAGCTGACTATATCACTTCCAAAAAACACATATAGCCATGCCCACCTTCATCCTCCACGACGAATTCACAATATGAAACTCATTATTCTTAACGGAACAGCAGGAGTGGGCAAAACTACGCTCGCAAAAAAATTATATCAAGAACTACCTCTTTCTTTTCTGGTAAATATGGATCGACAGCGGAGATTTATCAGTAAATACCGAGAACATCCCAAGGAAAGTAATGATTTATCTTTCGCGGTTTCTATCGCCATTGTAGAAGCATGTTTAAAGGCTAAACACGACGTTATCGTCGATAAAATGATGTGGAATATCAACAATAACCTCAATAGATTAGAAAGTCTGGGCCGAGAAAACAAAGCAACTATTTACGAGTTTATTCTTGAGGCGAGAAAGGAAACGGTTGTTAAACGAGTAAATAAGAGGGGCTACAAGCCTGGCGGCTTACTCACGCCAGAAAAAGTTGATCGCTTTTGGGAAACAACTAAAAATCTCAAAATTGAACGGCCCGACGCCATCGTTATAGACACTGATCAATTAAACGAAGATCAAGTTTTTGAAAAAGTTAAGAAAATTGTTTTAGGAAAATGATAAAAGCAGTCATCTTCGATATCGACGGAACGCTCCTCGATTCATTCGAGGCGAATTTAGATTTCTTTGAGAAACTTATGAAGCGATTTGGATATAAGCCGCCTACCCGCGAAGAATTCCCGAACTTCTTCCATTTGCCTCTGCGAGAGGCTATCCGCGCTATGACCCAATTGGATTCCGCAGAAAAGATTGAAAAGATGTTTAACGAAGGGCAAAGCCGCAATGTGTATTACAATAGAAATCTTTTAAAAATGCCCGAGGGAGTAGAGGAAGTCATTTCTGTGCTCTATAGAGACTACCGACTCGGCATTGCAACAAGTCGTATAAAACAAAACGTTTTCGAAGCTCCAAAACTCGCCGAGCTCAAACAATATTTCACCGTGGTTGTTTCATACGAAGACACCGAAAAACATAAGCCAGAACCAGAACCACTTCTTCTTGCCGCAGAACGTTTTGGTGTGCCATTTGAAAATTGTGTCTACGTTGGTGATGCAAAAACAGACATGGAATCCGCGCTCGCCGCAAATATGAAATTCATTCTCTACGGGAAAGAAAATCTTATGGGAGCAGATGCGCATATCAACGATTTCAGGGGATTACCTGATACGATAAAAATGCTTTGATCTATGAATACTTTCTTCACCGTCCACGCCGTAGCGAAAAATGATCGAGGCGAATACCTTCTCTCCAGCGTGCTGCGCATCGTGCACGGCCAAATAAATGGAACGTGGTGACGGGCTACGTCCAAGATTACGAAAGCGCTGAATCTGGCGCACTGCGAGAGTTAAAAGAAGAAACAAACCTTGAAGGGAAAATCCTTAAAACAACCGAACCGTATTGGTCTGACGATAACGAAGACAACCGATGGGTTCGCGTTGCTTTGATAATTGAAGTTGGTAGGGCGGAATCATTCAAGATGGATGCGAATGAATCTCAAGCATTTAAGTGGGTCACGCCCGACGATCCGCTCGTGGCAGAATCCGAAACCATACAAAGAACATTTAAGAAGCTCGGGCTTTTATAACTATCCTCTCTTTTCTATAACTTTTTGGACAAAAGCATCAAGAGCTTTCTTCAAGAATTCCTTGGTTTTATCGTCTATCAAAATACCCTCTGAATTGAATTTTTCACTGGCTCCACTTAAATAAAACTCCGGCTGACCTATTACCTGCGCATTAAGATATAAAAGTGACTGCTTTAAATGGGACTGTCCAATTGCGGTGCCGATCGAACCGGGAGTAGCCCCAATAACCATGACTACTTTCCCGTCCCACGGATTGTCCCCATGCGGCCGCGAACTCCAATCAATAGCGTTTTTAAGGACACCAGGAATTCCACGATTGTATTCGGGAGTTGCAATGATGATTCCGTCTGCGGAGCGAATCATACTCTTCAGATCGGTCGCCTCCTTGGGAAAATCCGTTTCTTGGTCCTGGTTGAAAAGTGGAAGATTATCAATACGCACCGGTATTAAATTCACATCAGCCGGAACGATCGCCTGTAAATTCTTAATAAGCGCACGGTTGTATGATCCTTTGCGAATACTCCCAGCAATTCCTAAGATATTTAATTTCGTAGTTTGATCTTTCACTTCCTCTTATAAATCTTATCCCGCTTATCAATGTAGTGAACGGTAATCATGTTTTTGTTCCACGCGACCGTATACACCACCCGCCAATTACCAACGCGCAGTTTGTAAAAATCTTGAAACTCACCGCTCAAGGGAAGCGGCACAATAGTATCGAAGTTTTCCGAAAGCCACTCAATGCGCAGGAGGATACGACGACGCACCGTACGGTCAAGCCGCGCGAAATCGGCTTCTGCGCGCGCCGAAAATTCAACCGCCCACGCGGCCATAGTTAGAGATACCGTTTTTTAATATCAGCGAGAGGTTTTGTTGATCCTTTGAAAACCTTAATTGAACGAAGTCGCTTTCTTGCAGATTCACTAAGCTCACGCCCGAAGTCGGGATCGTGGAGTACTTCAAAAACGGCTTTCGTAACGAGGGCGCGTAGCTCTTTTTTTATTTTTTGCGGAGAGGTAATAACATTCATGCCGTAAGGGTAGCATAATGCACTACTTCACACAACCTTTGTATCATCATTTGTTTCTCACGTTGACGCTCACTTTTTCCCGCGTGAAAGGATTTCCACGGCTTGCAAAGCCGGCAGTGGGCGCGGCGGTTCCGATTCGGATGCTTGTGATAGTTTGCCATCTTGCTTTTTAGGACTCTCCTAACATCTTCTATAACGTTTGGAGGTTGTAATCGCTACATTACTTCGCTTTGGTAACAGCTTTCACAGTAGACGATTTCTTTTCGGTCGGGAGCGTAGGAAGTTTCGAATTCGTTAGGACAACGATTAACGCCATGGAAATGAGTCGCGGTGTTTCTGTATATATTCAGATCGTCCTTTTCTCCAGAGCATTGGCAACGCCGCTCATGTAAATACAACGAGTTTCTCATCTCTGAACGCTCGCCATGCCTGCAACTAAAACATAATCGCGGTAGTGGAATGAAAAACCGCTTATAGAACTCCGCCTCTTGTGGGATAAGGCGAAATGCCTTGGTGCACCCATGATTACAAGATCCACCATGGGCGCACCCGATAATTTCGTTGAGAATAGACTGATCAACATTGTTTATATGATCGGGTAGATCCGCCGCAGGAGAAGTTATCTTATATTCACGAGCTTCGAAATCATGCCATTTTTTCTTCTCCGCTATTGCCTGATCTTTCGTGAATGGAAAATGTTCTTGGGCAAGCGTTTCGTTGTAGGAGAAGGGAGAAAATTCAGACGGGAAAAATTCACCGTAAGCGTAACTTCTGCCATTTGCATCAATATAGGGCATTTTCGACATATGCTCCCTGATTTTTAGAACTAGGCTTTCGTATTCCTCTTTCGAATACTGCTTATTGAGAATACAAAACTGTTTCTTCTTTAAACCTACACACCCGAAAAGATCTGAGGAAGAGGTGCAGTATTCGCAATACTCCAGATTTTTAACATTCGGGTAGCATTGGAGATTAAATTTATTGTTATACGCCTGATCCCCCACCATGGCATTCTCGTAACTTAGTTCAGTAGTGTAGCCAAACACAGAGTGATCATACGTGTCTTTCGTAGGGCCATAGTTTACGAACTGGCAATATCGCAAATCTTCTCCACCGATCGCCTGGTAGGTGTCGAGGACATTTTTGGAATTGTAGATATATTCTCCTCTTACGTTCGTGTTCTTTATTCCTTCGCGGAATTTATTCGGGAACCGAAGCCAGAATTCCCTGCTTTCTTGAGAGATAGCTTTTAGCGCCTGATACGATCCGAGGTTAAACTCGATAATTTTCTTCTCATATTCGCTCTGTGAGAAAGGTTCATTAAAAATATGATATTTCTTTCCTCGAAGATTCACACAGCCAAAGCAATAGCTGCAATCCCAAAGATTTTTCGAGAACCATATATCGGTTGAGGTCTGGATACCACTTGAGAAAAAGACGCGGTTACAAAAACCAAGCCGGAAATTCTCGTAACATAGTTCCGATTTGAGAATGTTGAGATTATCAAAACAATTGCGGGAGCTGATAATCACATTACTGTAGGCACAATCTTCATCTTCCCGCCCATTGAAAACAAGGTAACAGTTCTTGATATAGCTTGCGTTATTGCAGTAATCACTGTTCACAAACCCAATCGCCGATTTACCAGGTTTAGGCACTACATCAGATAATGCCTTGAACTGCTCAAAAAATGGCCGCGAAAAATCGTATTCTCTCCCATAGCTTATGGGATCCCATGCGTCTGAGAACCATTCCTCTTGGGTGTATACCGGAAATGGAACTTGTGCAGAAAAAGTCGAGAATATATCTTTGCCAGATAAATCGCTTTTCCGCTTGTAAAGATTTCGCTCATTGCGAAAAGAAAATCGCCGTTGCGCACGACACATCGGACAAAACGTCGGCGTCGGCACCTGCATCTTTTCGTAGAACGTAAAATCATCCGGTTCAATGCGGAAATCCTACTTGCAGTTCTGGCAGATTTTTGTTTGCGCTTCCATGTCGCTTGCCTGCCTGTCCGGTAGGCGGGTCGCTTTTTACCTTGTCACTCGTAAATCAAGTATATGACTTCTGCTTTCGAACACGCAATGAACATTGGAAAATGTTCAGAGAATTCCAAGCGCCACGGCTATGGAACGCGAGTTGATGCCACGTCTTCATTACGCTATTATTTACCACAGCATCGAGCCCTGCCACGCTCTACATCCTGCGTCCAAAGGAGGACATTATGGCCGCGACGATTTACCATGAAAGTAGTAGGAGGATGCTTTCGCGATCGAAGATTCCCTACGTGTTCCACACTGGCACCCACGACGCGGTGGGAGGAGAATTCCGGATCGCAGTCTTCCAAGAAAGACTGTCGCCCGGCGCCCTCGACGAAGTCATCCGGGTGGAATTCGATGGCAAGAGAGGCGCGGTTCGCATCTGGCCGCGCGCGAGTCAGGGGAATCTCTACGTCTGCGTCGGCTGGGGCAACTAGCAAGCTTTCCCCATCGAACACGTTCCCCTCACGCAACTTCGGCTGCGTGAGGGGTAACTTTTACACCACCGCATTATTAAATCGAGATAGCCGCGGTAAAAAATTTTGCTAAAATAAGTGTGATGAAAAAAATATCCTTTGCCCTCGTCATTATTCTCCTCCTCACTGTTTCATTCGGCATTGGTTCAACCATTCGATACGTAAGAGAAAGAACAACACAAGTCACCGCGTACCCATCGCTTCTACGCGGAGAAGATACGGAGAAAAAAGTACTCAAAAATGATGAGTATGGATTTCGTGTATCCTACCCGAAAGCATGGATAGCGACTCCCGTTTCCGTTACGCCGGGTCTCGCGGGAGAGATTGGTTCGTATGCTATAT
The DNA here is from genome assembly GCA_038063175.1 of Patescibacteria group bacterium. Lineage (GTDB taxonomy): Bacteria > Patescibacteriota > Minisyncoccia > UBA6257 > 1-14-0-10-40-38 > JBBTVP01. Next base: position 1,126 of record JBBTVP010000045.1, on the reverse strand, counting down.
CCTTTTGCATTTCTCTCCCTAATCCTTGTGCCGAAGCACAAATCCAAATCTTAGACATCGCCCTCGATGAGTACCTTAGAGTACGCATGGGAACCAACTTCGTACTCGAAGAACGCAAAAGCACGATGCTCGGGGGTATTTCCGGAGAACAATTAATTATTAAAAATGTGGCTTCAGGCGAACTAACCAAGGAAACAATTGCCTTCCGGAATGGACACCTCTATGTCATCCGGGGTAATGCTTCCGACGATCTTCAAGGCGCTTACCAAATTCTCAAAGACGCATTTACGTTCTTGTTTTCGCCTTCAATATAAAGAAACGCACCGGTGTTACCCAGTGCGCCTGTGCCGTTCGAGAAAGATGTTCGCTTACGGGAACTGGATCCCACTCACGTCCTCAACCGAGAATTTGATCGATAGTCCCTTCTCGATATCGATGAGACGTCCCTTACCCTTGAATGGGTTGAAGATGAGCGATCCGGTAAGGACACGCCCATCGGTGAACCGGAGCGTTACCTTGTCTTGCGGTTCGCGCCCTGAGCAAGAGATCGTACATCTCCTGGTTCGTCCTATCGCGCGAAAGATCTTTTGTCATCAGCTCACCTCCTTGTGAACTCTGTGACTGAATCGGAGCAAAGGCGACCTTTCACAATCGTACTACGCCTCTCTTCGAAGATCAAAATGCGGCACGTGTAGGGGAAAAGTGGAGAAACTCAAACCGCGCACTCGCGCAAAATAGTTCACCTCGCTCTCTTCTCTAACGTCTCGCCTCGCACAAAAATTGAGAGCACAACCAATCACTCACGCTGCGCACCTTACGATATGCAACGTTCTTTTTATAAAAGTTATGCACAGTTTTGTTTGTAAATGTATTTCGTCTGCGCACGAATGCGCTACAATAGGTAGGTAGGAAGGTAACGCAGCGCATTGAGAAAATTTTTCTTCCGTCCCCTTCAGAGAGGACTAGGACGGTGAAACGTAAAGGTCGAGTAAAAATAATTTACCTTTATGGCAAAGAAAAAAAGAAAGGCGGCGAAGAAACGGAAAACGTCGAAGAAGCGTTCAGCAAAGAAACGCCGGCGCTAACGTCCGAGGGAGCCACTTCCCACAAACCCCCCCGCAAAGCG
>JBBTVP010000044.1:0-6129 GCA_038063175.1 Patescibacteria group bacterium | reverse complement strand
CTGACGAGCGGTGCCGGTGGCGCTGGCGGAACCGGCGTAACTGTCGGAGGCGACGGTGCCCCGGGTGGCGGATTTATTCTGAGCGCTGGGGCGGGTGGCGCTCGCGGCAGCGGTGCAACGAGTGGCGCGGCGGGTTCCGGCGGATCATTCACCTTTACCGCTGGGAATGGAGGGGTGGGCAACGGAATTGTGGTCGGTGGCACCGGCGGTTCATTTACGTTCAACCTCGGGGGCGGCGGAACTTCATCGGGACTTCCGGGATCCGACGGCGGCTTCGCTGTGAAAGCCGGCGGCAAGGGCACCGCGCCTCAACTTTTCAGCCTCCAACGCAACGACGGGGCACTGTTCTTTTTCGTGGACGGCGCTGGCAGGACCTTCTTCTCGTCGTCCACTCCTATGGTTGGCATCGGCACCACGACCCCCGACGTCCGCTCGATCGTGACCATCGGCGCGACCACGACCGCCTCGACCCTCCTCACCCTGAAGCTCCAGACCGGGGCAACCGGGGATTCGTTCAGGATCACCACCTCCGCTTCGTCGAGCATCTTCACGATTGATGCATCAGGTGGATTCGCTGCTGCGGCATCCTCTTCGATTGCCGGAACGTTCCAGGTCTCGGGCGGCAGTCTTGCGACGTTCTCAGGGGGATTCATTTCCCAAGCATCCTCGACTGCTGCATCTAATCTCGTCGTAGCAGGGGTGCTCCAGGCATCGTCAACGCTTCTTGCGACTGGTCTTTCAACTTTTTACAGCGGTTTCGTCGGCGTTGCTTCTTCATCGGTTGCGTCCACATTCTATGTAGGTGATCTTGGAACCTTTGCGCAAGGATTCCTTGCCCGTGCTTCCTCGACTGCGAGCGCTGCGTTTAACGTGAGTGGTATTTTATCTGCCTCATCCACCGCGTTCGTCACTGCGACCACCACGCTCTTTCAGGACCTTGTTTTCGACAGATCTAACGTGAACCGATCCCAGTTTGTGGTAGTACCAACTTTTGGTAGTAGTGAAGGAACGCTCCATTTCGCAACGACAACCGTAGGCGTTGCAGGCCAATACCCCCTCGTCACCATTACTTCGACCACGACTGGCAAGCTTGATTTCGCACGGGTAAACGTGGGAACAAGCACCCAAACTTTTGCGGGAAATCTCGATCAATTCTTTGTTGCCGGAAGAATCAATTCCTCATGGCCGTACTATCGGACTGATTTTCTCGGAAACCGAGCCGCCGCAACCGCGGACGCCGGTTCTTTCTGGGATAACCTAAAATTTGATGAAGATTTAGCATGCACTGCCGGATCAGGAGGAACCGTGACAGGCGATATCTATCTATCGACTGATAATGCGCAGAACGCCGAAGGGTGCCATATCGATATGGGAGATAATAACCAGTTCGATGTGACCCATAATCCAGTGCTTGAAGTGGGATATTATAACGACGGTGCCGCAGCTAATCTCACGCAGTGGGTTGGATTCTCGAACCTTGCGGGTAATGCTACCACTGGCACATCTACTGATCATATCGGATTTTACTCGCATAATGGCAGTAACTGGTATACCGTAACGCGTTCCGCGAGCACAGATACTGGATCATTCATTCTTACCGGTGTTGCCTATAAAGACACTGTTTTCCAGAAACTTCGTATTGAGGCATCCTCGGACGTGGTGAAATTTTACATCGACGGCAAACATGTGGGGACTCATACCACGAATATCCCGACTGCGGTAATAGAACCCGATATACGTTTTGAAAACAACGCGCAGGCAAATAACATTGGGCACATTGATTACATCAGGGTATGGATTGATGACCCTCCGGAGGCAATCGCCAGTTCGCCGGAACAGATTTCGCAAAGCGCGCATCGCGACTTCGATACTTACGCGAGCGCGGTTACCGGGGAATATGTGACTGAAGAGGAATTGGGCACGCTTCCACCGGGAACGCTCATGTCCTACGCGTTTGGGAGTTCAACGCCGCGCAGCCGAATCGCGGCGAAGAGCGCGACTGTATTGTCTGACAGTGCGCTTCTCGGGGTCGTCACCGATGCTGAATCTTCTGCCTGGAATTCAGGAAGGGGAGATGTCACGGTGGCGATTGGAGGCAGAGCACTCGTGCGTGTTTCAAATACCGAAGGTCAAATTCGATCAGGCGATTATCTCACCTCGAGCGACATGTCTGGAATCGCGGTCAAAGCAATCGGTTCAGGAATGGTACTTGGCCGCGCGCTAGAAAATTTTGACGGTGCAGATGGAGAAACGATACTCGCAGAAATCAATCCTCATGAGGTAACTGCGACTACGCTTGAGGATGAACCGCAATCCTTCCCCGATGCGGTGCTCGCGGCACTCGCAGATATTGGGAGTCAGGTGACCGGGACGGCAGGGAAGTTTATCCGGACCACGTTCGAAAAAATCGTCGCGAAAGTTGCGGTGGTTGGACACCTCTTCACGAGAGACCTCACCATCCTTCCTGATGGAGAGCTGCATGTTCCTGACGGAGCGAACCAGATAAGCGGAACCGCGATGATCCCACAGGGAGTGTCTACAGTCGTTGTGCAAAATGTAAAAGTAACGGCAACGAGTAAAATATTTGTCACCCCGTCGGTCGCCACTCCCTATCCGCTTGCGGTTACCGCGAAAGATCCTGGCGTTGGATTTACCGTAAGCATGAATAGTGCTGCTCCATTCGATATTCCATTCGACTGGTTCATTGTATCTGCCTACCCCGCGGGGACCGGGCAGTCGCAGGTGAATATTCCTCCGCCTCCACCGGCTGGCGGACCGCCACCCCCGCCTGCTCTCGGGCCGAATGCTCCCGCAAACCTTGTTGCGGTTCCGGCTGGAGCGGGCTTCACCGTGGATCTTGCCTGGGTTGATACCTCGTCGGATGAAAGTGGATTCAAGATCGAGCGAGGGAGTGACGGTGTGAATTTCTCCGAGATAGGTTCCGTAGCGTCTGATGTTACTTCATTCAATGATGCTGCGGTAACGGTTGGAGAACTTTATCATTACCGCGTGGGTGTTTGGAATGCTTCCGGAATCTCCTATGCATCGTCGGTATCGATAACGGTACCGGGTGATCAGGGGAATCCGCCCCCTCCACCTATTGGAACGGAGGACACCGCGTTGCTCTGCTCCGACGGATTGGATAACGACGGAGATGGATCTACTGACTTACAGGATGCAGACTGCGCAGCATTTGTTGCCCAGCCGCCACCTCCACCGCCCTCAACTGAAGATACTGCGCCTCTCTGCGCGGATACGCTCGACAACGATGCTGATACCATGATTGACCTTGCTGATCCTGATTGCGCAGCGTTTGTTGCGCCACCGCCTCCGCCACCAGCCACCGAAGATACTGCTTCGCTTTGCGCTGATACCTTAGACAACGATGCTGATACCATGATCGATCTCGCGGATTCAGATTGTGCTTCATTCCTTCCCCCTCTACCTCCCTCGACGGAGGATACTGCTTCATTCTGTGCAGATGGGCTCGATAATGATGGAGATGGAGCAATTGATGTTGATGATCCCGACTGTGCACCGTTTGTCTCACCGCCCCCACCACCGCAACCGTAGCCCCATTGTCAGCCGCGTGGTATCAGATATAATTGAATGACAAGGTCGAAGTTTTTTAACTCTATGGCAACAGCAACAGAAGAAAAAAGCAGCAGTGAACCGAAGAGCTACCGGTGGATATGGTGGGTTATCGCACTCATCGTTATTGTAGTCGCCGGATTGTGGTTTACGGGCAACCTTGCGTTTACCGTACAAGGGTCTGGTTCCTACCAGGCGGTGTTTCTCACGAATGACCAGGTGTACTTCGGAAAACTTTCGCGAAGCGACTCGCAGTACCCGGTGCTTCGAGAAGTGTTTTACCTCCAGGTGACCCAGGTGCTCCAGCCGAGCAACACGGCGAATCCAGGAACGAACGTGAATCTCGTGAAGCTTGGCGGCGAGCTCCATGGTCCCGAAGATGCGATGTTCCTGAACCGCGATCAGATTCTTTTCTACGAAGATCTGAAATCTGATTCCCAAGTGGTGAAGGCGATTCGAGACTACCAAGAAAGCCAGGCGAAATAGGGCATGGTGACACTGCGGAAACAGTCGCATCTGCCGACCAGAGCCCCGCGCTCCCTTGTCTTGGGCGCGGGGCTCTTCGTGGTGTTACTCGCACTCGGGTGGTTCGGGATTGTACGCGCAACCGATCTCTCGTCTACGAACTTCATCGTGCGCGATCCGGTTTCTGCGGGTGGTGGCGGACTTTCAACATCATCGAATTTTCAGCTCTGGAGTTCTTTTTCGCAAAACGCTTCCGGAAAATCAACATCGGCTTCAAACGAACTCCGAGCAGGGTTTCTTTATTTTTCTGATGCCACGCCTTCGCCCACGCCTCCGCCGCCTGCGCCTCCTCCGCCTGCGGGAACCGGATCAGGAAGCCAGACCACGCCTCTGCCATCAGGCGGTGCATTGCCTCCTCCGCCTATCAGCATCCCTGGATTCATTCCACCGCTCATTTCTATTATTCTCGGAGATCAACTACCGCCCATTTGTTTACGGGAGGGGCTTAGCCGTTCTGATTTCAACTGCGATGGCAACGTTTATCTGAAGGATTTAAGCGTTCTTCTGACGAAGCCGAAATTTGTGACCGGAAAAATCTTGAGCTATCTCTTTTCCGACTGGACACGGAAACTCCCGGTTCCAGATGGGGGAGTGATTGCTGCGCGAGATACCTCGACGCCACGTGACCGTACCGATGGCCTCGCGCAGGTGGGCGACATATTGGCTCCAAGTGAGATTCCTCCCGCAGAAACACCTACGCTGAAGCCGCAAGGGTTTTTCCGTTCTGTGTGGCAATTTTTCCGGATCATCGGGTCGGCGATATTGAGATTTTTTGGAGTGTCGCGCTAGTGCATATCCGGAACTTCTCCTGCTCTACTGCCATGGGGAAATTGTGGAGTGGTATACTTAACGCGTGAAGCGCAGAATTTCCATTGCGTTTTTCTTCGGCATCGCTTTCTTTGCGGTGCCGGTTTTTGCGCATGCGGCGACGCTCCGGCTTACGCCTGCCACGGGATCGTTTATCTTGGGAAGTACGTTTGACGTTTCTGTGGTAATGAATACCGAGGGGCAGGCGGTGAATACCATCGAAGTCGAATTGAATTTTCCCGCAGATAAAATTCAGATTGCGAACCCATCGCTCGGAAGGTCTATCGTACAGATTTGGGCGAGTCCTCCCACCTTCTCGAATCAAGAAGGGCGGATCTACTTCATCGGTGGTATCCCAAGTCCGGGAATAAATACTTCCGAGGGAATCGTGCAGTCATTCACGTTCCGGGTGGTTGCTCCGGGCGAAGCGAAAATTTCATTTGGAGAGAACACTTCGGTGCTCGCAAATGACGGACAGGGGAGCGATGTACTCGAACGAACTTCACCGGCTTCATTCCGACTCATTCTTCCGCCGGCGCAGGGCCCCGAAGTGTTTTCACCGACGCATCCCGAAGAGGGCAGGTGGTACAAAGATCCAAGTCCCATCCTCAAGTGGTCTTCAGTTTCACAGACCCAGGGTGCGAGTTATTCAATTGATCACGATCCGACGGGAGCGCCAGACACGACGGTTGATACGTTGGACAGCGAGGCAACATTTGGAGATCTCGAGAGTGGCATCTGGTATTTCCACGTACGTGAGCGTGCCGGTGGCACGTGGGGCGGGGTGAGTCACTACGCATTGAATATCGACACGCTCCCACCCGCGGCATTCGGTGTGGATGTTTCCCCGGGGGAACGGACGAGTTCAAAGAGCCCCATTCTCCGCTTTTTCACCACCGATTCACTCTCGGGGTTCGATCACTTCGAGATTAAACTCGTGCCTCTGAAAGACGGACCTGGCGAATCCTCATTCTTTTTCGAAGCGTCGAGTCCTCACCAAATGTCAGGACTCAAAACGGGACGCTATGAGACCATCGTGCGCGCCTATGACAAAGCCGGAAATTTCCGTGACGAGTCGGTGACTCTAAATATTCTTTCTTCTGTGTTCCAGTTTGTGAGCCCAGAAGGAGTCGACCTCGTCTTTTTCTTTGTGCCGTGGGGAATGCTTATACCGTTCCTCATGCTTCTTGCGGCGCTCGGAGCAAT
>JBBTVP010000043.1:0-15454 GCA_038063175.1 Patescibacteria group bacterium | reverse complement strand
TTGAGCGATTGTTGGTGTTCTTTGAATCTGATGGAAAATATCTGCGAAGAGGCGCCACCTCCCCATGGCGAGTTGACGAATAAGAATACTCAATGGTGTTTCCCATGCCATTGCCCCAACATCTGCACTTCCATAGATATTTAAGCTATCACGTAAACTACTCTGAGTATGAACTTTACGCATAAGATATTCACGAAATTTTTCAGTATATGCTTCTGCCGCCGAAAAAAGCCTTAGATGTAATTTCTTTAAATTGATTCCGTGTTCAGGAGCCTGATCAAGAATATCTTTCAAAAATGGAGGATATCCTATTAAAATAGTTTCTTTATAATGTGGTGAGAGATTTTTTAATGCATGAAATATTTCTCCCTTATTAATTCCCGGTGTGATGATTGAAACTGGAAGATTACTGCGACGAGCGGCTATTTCGAAAGCTTTATAAGTAATAAGTCCTCCAATCCAAACTCCCATTCCAAAACCTACAATAACAAGAACGGGACCGCTAGTACGATATGAACTGTTCTGAAGAAATAGTTCCGCTAGAATTGAATATTGCCAATCAAGTTCTTCTCCGCGCGGGAAATAAAAAGGCTCGCCAGTTGAGCCAGAAGTACTCGTAAAAACAAGTGGCCTTGCAAGTGTTCCATCCCAGCAAAGCTTTTCGAGAGGATACTTTCGTAGATACTCTTTCTTGCTCGTTGGCGGTACTGATTGAAAATCCTGAAAAGTCTTAATTTTTTCCGACCTTATTTTATGCTTATGCAAAAAATCCCGATATGCCGGCACCTGAACAGCAGCACGATGGAATAAATTAAGAGCCCGCTTTTCGCGCTCCCCAAGCCAAAATTTCTCCTTTTTTGTTCGGATAAAATCAAGGATTTTCTCCGCAGATGGCATCTCGGGCGAAGTCTCCATAATAGATAAATTATACCACGCTGGACGTCTTCTTTCCGTTCAAAAATATGCTTTCCGCAAGCTGATCGGCAACTCGATTCGACGGCTGATGCTTCTGTCTCGTAAAAAGAAAAATAGTATGGAGCATATTTTTGAGCTTTGAAATACGTTCCAAAACTCGTCTCCGGTTGTATCCGTCTTTTTCAAGCTCATCTACCACATTAATGAGTCCTCCAGCGTTTGCGACGTAGTCTGGCACATAAAGAATATTTCTACGAAAAAGCCAATCACCGATATCATCCGAAGCGAGCTGATTATTTGCGCCACCACAGATAACGGCAGCCCGAACTTCAGCCACATTTTCTTTTGTAAAATCATTCCCCAGTGCGCATGGCGAAAAAATATCAACTTTCTCTTTATGAATCGTTGCCGAATCAACCACGCGCACTTGAGGATATTTTTTTTCAACTGCCTCAATAGCTGCTGGTTTTACGTCTGCAGCAATAACTTTTGCACCAGCATTAACCAAAAGACGAATCAGTTCTCCCCCTACTTTGCCAGCACCCTTTACCGCAACAGAACGATTAAACAAGTCCTCATCTCCCCAAAGCTCACCCGCGGCAACCTGCATAGTTGCGAATACGCTCTTTGCCGCGTAGGGAGACGGGTCGCCGGCAACTCCTCGACGACCAATGAAAAATCGAGATTCCTCAAGCATTACTTGCACATCATCTTCCGTAATTCCTACGTCCTCACCGGTGAAAAAGCGACCATCTGCTTCGTTGATTGCTTGAGCATAAGCACGTAACATTTGTTCACTCTTGTTTTCCGGATCTCCGATTATCACTGCCTTCCCGCCTCCGTGATGAACTCCCGCAAGTGCACATTTATATGTCATGGCTCGCGAAAGCCGTAATACGTCGCGAAGAGCTTCCTCTTCGGATACGTAGGGAAACATGCGAGTTCCCCCAGTTGCAGGACCTAGATTGTCGTTATGAATCGCAATAAAACCACGGAGACCAACTGAAGAATTTTCGAATCTATAAACTGTCTTGTGACTATCAAATTCAGGAAAATCTTCTAATTTTCCAGGCGCGATAGGATCTATCTGTAATACCTGAACCATATGTTGTTTTTAATTTCCGAAAGAATTGACCGGCTTTCCTTTAAAAAAAGGAATAATACCCAACCCAACAAGAAAAAGAATCCCTGTGAGAACAGTTAACCCATCGTAGATATTTGTCCGAAAAAACGCATCTGCTTTTCTGAGTAAAATAAAATTAATAAATTGAGCAATCACTGCGCCGAACGATGAGATGGCAAGAAAGAGGGATGTGATTCTTAGCTCACGACCTTTCGCGAAGGAAAATAAATTAATAAAGATGTAACTCTGTGCCCCGATTCCCAATAAAAGTAATGTAAAAGTCACTAATGAGAGCGCAGGACCCAAATTCCAATCAATATTCCCTCCCGAGGTAATAATTGGAATCGGGTGAGTGAGCACTGTGAGCACAACCCCAAGCAGGTCAAGCGCTAAGACAAATATTATTGGGATCCATAATTTAATTTTCGGAAAGAAAACGTAGCACATGGTGTAGACCCCTAATACCGCAAACGTGCTCAAAAAAATGTTTGCGGCTAGACTTACGTAATAAAGATTTTCAAGGTTTTCCGCTAGGAATAAACTTCCGAGCCCAATAATACCAGCTGTCTGAATCGAAGATGTAAAGAAGAATAACGTGAGGAGGAGTCCTATTTTCCGATTACCTTGAGGGTTTTCTGCTTTTCTGAATGCCTTCAAAAATCGCCATCCACAGAAAGCGAGTCCTAAACCCAGCACGATAAACGCGAGCGCGGTTTTTGTGACTAACATTTTTATCGATTCCTCCCTAAAACAGAAAAAAGTTGTCTTCCAACTGGCATTATAGAAGGAATCTTTACCTCGATATTATGTCTTTTTTCTAAAAAATAAGCAAATCCTACATTTTTTGTGACTTTTCTAAAGAAGTTTATTCTCTTGGCAATAATATGTCGGCATATATTGACAACAGTATTGCTATAATATAAAGTGATAAGATCCTAATGCGAAGTCACTGTGAGATACTCTCCAGTCGCGTTAGGCGCACATTTAAAATTTATCGAGGAGGCCGCTGTGTTTCAATTTATGGACAGTCGCTACAACCGCCAAGAGGTGATGCCAGAATGGGGACCGGAACGACAGCAGGATCTCCAAAACGCGCGCGTAGTCGCAATCGGCGCCGGAGGAGTAAAATCAACACTTCTTATGAGTCTAGTCTCTGCAGGCATTGGCAAGCTGAGAGTTATTGAGTTTGATCGGGTTGAGCTGTCTAACTTAAACCGCCAACTCCTCTATCGGACATCTGACATCGGAAAATCTAAGGCACTTGCTTGTCAAGCTACGCTAACCGATTTGAATCCCGATGTAGAAATTGAAACGATTAATGAAAAGGTTTCTCGTTCATCCATCAAACAACTCTGCGATAGTTTTGACTTTGTTGTTGAAGGAGGAGATTCTCCATCGGGACGAAACCTGATTAACGAATACTGCCTTACCACAAAGAAGCCATTCGTGCACGCATCTGCCCAGTTCAACTACGGCTATGTCTTTAGTGTGGTCCCAGCATTACAGACTGCGTGTTTCGCATGCTTCTTCCCAAACGACCATGCACGAAAAGAACACACTGGACCAGTCCCGATAAGTGTTCTAGCTACTTCAGTTGCTGGTTCTCTCGGAGCGGCTGAGGTGCTGAAATGGTATATGGGCTATCATGACTCAATGCTCGTAAACCGAAGATTGTGCTTTAGTTCCCTACTCTTGAGTGGAGAATTCACGATTGAGTCACAACCTCGTCGTCTTGATTGTCCGATTTGCTCCACGTACTATCAGCCCCCAGCCAACACGGAGAGCTGGCTGAGAAGTGATACTCCTTAATCAGAAACCGGAACAAGAAAGGAGGTAAATATGAAGAAGTTCCTTCTGCGAGGAATCGCCGAGGGATTGACTGGTCGGTCGTTCGTCGTGGCACTAAGCCTCGACGAGATTTTCCAGCAATTTCCCGAGCTTCGCCAGGCACAGAATAAGCTGTCTATCACGGACAACGTGATCAGCGGTTTCTGTGCCTGCGATGGATGACAGAAGACCCTGTGCACTTTCATAAAGGCGCACAGGGTCGTTTTTATAAATTTAGGAGCATGTAAACCCTGTCCGTATACGTCTTTCCACGCTTGTAGTAGCGCTTCGCTTTTCCAATGGCGCGAAACCCTACTTTCTCCGCAATACGAATTCCTCTTTTCTGCGTCGCAAGATGGAAGTAAATCAGTACCTCAATCCCATGCGCCCGTGCGACACGTATCAATTTTTGGACCAGTTTTTCTGCAGCAACTTCATTACCCGGAAGTACTCCAAATCTCAGTTCGGCGACATGTCGTTCAATCCATCGCTTCATGCGTTCAACCTCTCCTTCAGCGACAATCGACGTTTCTTCTATTGCGACGCGAGTAAAAAATTCTCCGGCTTTTTCTTTATCAGTTCGTTCTTGGATCCACCGCTTCTCATCGGCTATCGTAAGTCTTGCCACATCTTGTGGGCGCTCCACGCGTTCCGGATCTTCATGCACAAGCTTTCTAAAGAAAGCCAACGCCGCCGCCGCATCTTGGATATTAAACTCTCGGATTTCCATACCACAACATCATGTTGAACTTTTCGAAAATAAGCAAATCAAAAAATTGAAATTTCTACTAATATCAAATACATGACCTTATCTACATACTTATCTCGTACATAGTGTACACTAAGTAATACCCTTCTATGCTCTCCACCTACCACTGCGAACTTTGTGGGCCGTTTTTTGAAGACAAACTCCCCGATAGAGCGAAACAAAAGCATCGCTGTGGCGCCGTCGCAAAACTCATCTCTTTTCGCGAGGAATGGGGGATCTGTAAAACTTGTAAAACCCCGAAACTTACCGAAGTTGATTGCCGCTTTGGGCCACATTAGTCGAAAATCTTTTTACGATATTAGATTTCGTCTGAAGAGTTTCTTGAAAAGAACGCCTCCGAAAATTATTCCTCCGTAGATAAATATTGCCTGCCAGGTATCAATGTAACCCAAAAAGATCAGCACGGCTCCATGGGCCAAAAAAGCCGTGACGAAGACTTCGCGTGGCTCAACATAGATGCGTACCAGAAGAAATGCTAAATATATTCCGAGTAGAAATCCCAAGCTCGGCAAAATCAAAAAGATAATTTCGAGTGCTACTCCCTCGCCTACTTCATTTCCGTAGCCAGAGATGTTCCACGATGTGGCATCGGATACGATCCTAAAAAATATCCGGATGAAAGAAGCGCATAAAAATGCCCCATATACTACCAGCCAATTCATAAAAAATTTTCTCGTTTTCCTATTGTTCATATTCATTATTGATTTTTTTGCAACTGACTCAATAGAATTTCTATTTTTGATTTAATACTGCTCACTTTTTGCTGAATGTATTGGATAGTATTCCCCTGCGGCAGACCTCGATTCGATCCAGGTGCCCATCCTTTTGAGTTAAACGCGCTGATTTGATCTCCGACACCGGCCTGTGATCCTAATTCGTATACAAAATTATTTGAATTGCCACGACCGGATACTCCCGCTTGTCCGCCAAAAAAATACTTCTGATCATCCATGGCATTTACTCGATCATATGCTTGTCCAAGAGTATTGATGAATTCCGAATCGCTCTGCCCGCTCGGTGGAATAATTTCAATTCTATCACTGATTTCTTTATTGCCGGTGAGGTAGGAAAGATCATTATTTGGGGTCGGATCGTCTTCGTAGCCAATATCCGGCCGTAATTTATTACCGATGCCCAAAATTCCTCCGCGGTTGTATCCGCCAAAGGTGAATGCAGTTGTTCCCGTAGGAAGCCCCGTAATATGAACTTCGTTCGGCTGATCGGGAGTAATAAGAAAGAAATGGTGAGTACCCGCTCCGAAAACTGGTCTTGCTGCGAGCTCCACTTTTTTTCCGTCCCGATCCACAAATTTTAGAGGATTATTCCTTGCATACGCGTAGCTATTCAGCTGCTGGGGATCAAAGAGAAGTTCTTTCGGTATATTCCAAAATGTCGGGTCCTGACTTAAAAACCTTCCTGATTCGGTATCAAGATACCGTGCGTTCGCATAGGTATATTCGGTTTTCGGATCGAACTCATGGCCAGTGAACTTTCGCTGCTCGCGGTGGCCAGCTACGGAAGTATTCGATAAAATTTTTCCGAACGGGTCATAGTCCGCCGCCTCGGCAATCGCTCCGCTTCCGTCCGTCACCGCCCTCGTGCTCCCGAGACGGTCAGCATGGTTCCAAAACAACGTAGAACTCCCCGCGGCGGAAACCTCGACGGTAGCGACGGGCACGCCCGCCACAGAAATATGGATCGTCGCCGTTTCGCCGTCCGTGTTCCAGTATGGCGTCGGGTAATGAACGATTGACGGAAGCCCTTCCCTTGCTTCTCCTCGAAATGGGATTGCGCCTAATGCGATGCATAGTATGACCGTATATGCCTTTCTCCACGAGAACATATCGTCATTCTATAACTGTTGTCAATATATGACAACACCAGGTGTTAATAAACTGTGGAAAAGAAACCACCAGCGCTAAACCTTCGTCCGATCTAATTCTTCTTTAAAGAATTTAAAACTTAAGAAATAGGCAACGATCCAAAGTATCAGTGCAACGGGAATTCCGATAATAACTGCTGTAGCAATTCCGCTCCAAAAGAATAGATTTCCGAGTGTTTTCGCTCGATCCCCCATTGTCGCAGACAGTTTCTTCAATCCGATGCCAAATACGATATATGCCGCTGCCATAAGCCATATGATGGCTAATCCTCCAAGCAACATTCCTACCCCTACCCCAACGTTCGGCTCTACAACTGATTCTTGGTTGAATGATTTAAAAGTTACCAAAAGCTGGAGTGCGAATGAAACAATGATAAGAACGATGAGCATTCCTGTTCCTGTTTGCAGGGCTTGCTGGCGATATTTTCCGGCTATTACCCAAAACCCACGTTTATAAAGGATGAGTGCAGTTGACGTACAGGCGAGAAGAACTAATCCGGCGATTGAGAACGAGACTGAATTCTTTACTCCGAGTGCAAATTCTATAATTCCCACACCGATCGTAGCTACGAGCAAAATGAGGTATGTCATGAGTCCTTTCCTTGCCCAGTGTATCGTTTGTGTGTATTGTGCTTTTTCCATATTTTTATTCACAAATTTTAATTTCTTTACCAATCTCTCCTTTTAGATATTCTTTTGCTTCTGCAATCCCGCCAATATTATCTGCAAGTTTTTTCGCAATTGCTTTCTCGCCAACATAAATCGACCCGTCGGCAAGCGCCCCTACTTCACCTACAGTCATGTGTCGCCCCTCGGCAATTGTTGCCACCACGTTTGCATGCAGATCATCAATGATGCCCTGAATAAGTCGCTTCTCCTCGGTGGTGAGTTGTTTATTGGGATTCAAAAGGTCTTTAAATTTTGCACTCGTCAATTCTTGAAAAATGATGCCTTCCTTGAGATTCTTTTCATATTTTTGAAGGTATGACCCAGTGACGCCAATTGCACCAACCTGTGAGCTTCTTTTCAAGAAGATTTTGTCTGCACCGCTCATCGCCGTATATGCGGCTGAAAATGAGCCATCTCCCACCACTGCCGCTGTTGGTATCTCAAGCTTTGCGATTGCATCAAAAATTTCTTCTGCAGCAACCACCGATCCACCGTTTGAATCGACGTCTAAAATAAACGCTTTTATCTTTTTCTCCTCGGCAATATCATTGATTGCCTGCGCAAGCCTCCTTGAAGAAACGTTATAGACTTGCTCCCCCTCTTCGTCGAGCCAGCCGTCTGCATCGGTAGTTAATTGACCATTAAGAAATACCGTTCTCGTGTTGCATTGTTCAGCGCGAGCAATAAAGAAAAATAAAAGAAGAAATCCTAGAGATGCCGCCGAAGTAATTATAATCAGTTTACGCATAGAATTTCATCACTATAAGCTAGTTAGGAAGAAATCGCAATATTAAGTGTTCAGTAACCTCCGGGGACAATAAATATTGTGCCCTTCGTGTTTAATTTCGCGTATGCATCCACATACTGCTTATGATATTGAGGGGCCTTTCCCGTGAGGAATGCCTGCAAGAGCGCTTGCGGCGTATCGCTTGCGATAAATTCTTCAAGCGTAACTCCGGTATCTATTTTCATATCTCTATTCACGTAGTCGATTGTAATTGCGCCGAGAATACTTTCTCCGGTAGTTGGACCTTCTTCTTTGAAGTAAGTCGGTATCGCGATAAGTTTTCCGCCTGTTCTCACGACTGCTCCCCCGGAAGATCCGTGTTGACCAGCAACTGATCCGTTAAAAATAAGCGTATCGAGCGTTGAGCCGTTCTTTATGGGCTCAACTGAATCCAAAATCACCGGAGAGCTCATAAGCGGGAGCCCTTTCATTATCGCAATTGAACCGAGATAGCTTGCCGCATAGCCGATCATGTACATGTGCGATCCGGGTATGGAAATCGATCTGGCATCGAGCGGAATGTATGGGAACGAAGCGGGAAGCGTTCCCTTTGGATCAACGGTTTTTGTGATCACGAGCAATCCGTAGTCGTCTTTCCCGTATACAATATTTTCTTCTGGAATAAATCTTCCAACGCCTTTGAGATCCTCTGCGATATAGTCCGCAGGAATATACATAAGTTTTGCGCGATATATATTTTGCGAAGGCGAACCGGTACGAACCCAGCAATCCACGGGTGAGGGGGAAGTTTTTGGCGTATCGTAGTACAGAAAATCGATGGCTACGTGGGCGCTGGTAAGAATGATACCTCGAGGATCAATCACTACACCGCTCCCGCTTGAAATACCGCCGCCCATTGGCCATTGGCAATAAAGATTAACAACCGCATCTCTCCATTTTTGATCAAACGCAAACGGCGCGTCTGGAGTTGGTACTGACGCGGGAGGAGGCGGTGGTAAGGGTTTTGAGGGTGGCGGTATTGTTTGTTTCTTTGCTGGAGCAGATTCTTCTAACGCTTTCGGGGCAATTACCGTTTCTATTTCAACGGGATCAATTTTTTCAACGGCGGTAGTCGTTGCTGCCCCTCCAACCGTAGAAGCAAGATTTGCCTCGAGCGGCTGATCACTGTCGATGTTTCCAATAAAAAAACCGATTCCAATTCCCACGAAAAGAATTGCTGGAATTAAAATTTTTGCCGCAAGCGAAGACAGAAAAGACATATCGCATATGTTACGCGATAACCATCGTGTTGTCAATAGCTGGCAGCAGAGGTGCGTTGATTATAAGCATAACTCGACTCCGCGTCATACTCATGCCCAGTGAAAATGCGCTGGCCGACACCTGCTTAGGATTTTGGAATTCGGCTTGCAATACCACCGTTAGCAACCTAGAGAATGAGGGTGAATCCTTGGAGCTTCTTACTGTCTTTTTGGTAATTTTGAAGGTATGGACTACTTCGAAGGGGTATGGCAATCCATGCGGGGTATTCTCGCATATTTATTACTTATATCTTGTTATAAACTCACAAAACTTACATCCCATTTCCGTAAGTCTAAATTTTTGTGTTGGCTCAAACATATCTGCTAAATTCTCCCTCTCGTTTCTGGGAGAAATTAATCCTAAAGATTCTAAATTTTTTTCGTACTTTTGTACGATTGAATAGAGCTCGCCAAGACCCATCTGTCTTGCAACCACTCGCCACCATATATGCCGCCGACTATTCCCGTCATGTATAGCGTCTTTTGACACGGCCTCCGATATATTATTCTGAGCTATCTCAAAATTTGCCTTAAGTATTAAGATTTCGGTCCCACTTAACTTTTTTGCAGTTTGTAAAAATTCATATGCTAGACTCTCATCAAATTCAGTAGAGTCTTTACTAATACTAGAAATGAATATTGATTTCATTGCAATAAAAAGCTCCTCTGTGGGCACCTCTTCATCTAAAAATTTTAGCAACTCGTAAAGTGATGCTCGACTTTTATGTGTAGCGAAATAATTTTCTTTAATCTTTCCTTCTTCACGATATTTTTCGATTTCTCTGCTGAGTTGCGTGAATAAATTACCCTTAATTGCCGCGTGGAGAATTTTGCCGGCTGACAATCTCCACTCCTTTCCTTCTGACCCAACTAGCCCAATTACCGCTTCAGCAATTTTATTCAGAGGCTGGCCCAAAAACTGCATCACACTTTTTTCGTCGTCGAGTTTAATTAAGTTTTTATCCATTCTAGGATTTATTTTGTCTAATTGGCTTTTGAACCAAATTAAGGAAGAGGCAATACTCTTCGTTTTTTGTCGAAGTTAATTATTTTCTCTTTAATTTTCCCGAGTGTTTCCCTAGCTTCTTTTTCTGGTAAAACATTTCTTAAAAATAAGTTGATCTCTTTCCGTGCGACTTCGAGATTGTTATGAAGCCAAAGACTACTAGTCGCCATCCCACCTCCCATACCTCCTACTATCCCCTGATTTATTTCAATTCTTTCGTAACAAATGCGAGCCATTTCAAGATCACCCCAAATTGCACCATCAATGGCTTCAAGCAACTTCTGACAATTTACCTCGGGAATGGTTATCAATTTAGCCGGAATAGAGAGATAAATTTGACCTCCATCATCTCCTTCCATAATTAAATATCCATCATCGTATTTCTTCGCCTCATCAAATCCTTCGAGAGGCTCAAATTTTTGATTATGAGCCTTCGAAAAAAGTTTCCTGAGTGGACTTTCGTGTTCTGAATTTTTCATTTTTTAATGTACACCACTTACTCAAGAATCAAACAATGACTGTTGCAATTCCGATATATTTACTTCCAAACATATCTTAATCCTTGGAAAAGGAAAGTTCTTCGTCTCCTGGGCGCCAAACCATCCATTCTTTACTTCCCATGTTTACATTAAACATGGCGGATTCAGCGCAAACACTATCTTCATCTTTTAAAGAGATTTCAATTTGAGTCTTATCTTCAAATTCTATTGTTATTTTTTCTAGTTCTTCGCTAATTGCTTTTACTGTCTTAGTAATTTGGCTACAAAGCGAATCGTAATAGCCCGACTCTCCTAATCTGAAAGCTGTTTTCCCGCTCTTGATTTTTGGAGGAGTGTAAGCCTGAAGAGAAGGACCATCGAAGTTGAAAATCACGTACCCATTCTTATCCCCAATAAAGGTAATGTGCATCAACTTACGCCCTTCAATAACTTTTAATATTGATTCTTTGTGTTCAGATGAAGTCATATGTTTATTGTGCAGGTATATGCCACCAAGGATTACTCGGATTAAGTAGCTTCTCTCCCGTTAATGGGTTCAGTGTTATTTCATCAAAATTTTCAACCTTAAAGTAAGAACCATAGCCATTAGGGTATTGATATTTACCGTATGTTTTCGGATCCATCATACGAAAGCCGCTGACATCGGGATGCAATCCATTTCCTCCTTGTCCTCCCTGATATTGAAATCCCTTTCCGCGCGTTGGGGTGGGCCCAGTTGCTCCCTTCGGCACCGGAAAAGCAGTTCC
Organism: Patescibacteria group bacterium; assembly: GCA_038063175.1. Lineage (GTDB taxonomy): Bacteria > Patescibacteriota > Minisyncoccia > UBA6257 > 1-14-0-10-40-38 > JBBTVP01. The sequence goes on along the minus strand of JBBTVP010000043.1, from coordinate 3,971 downwards.
TCCTGGACTTACTATAAAGTCCGGAGCGCTTTGTCCCGCACCTTGAATTGTATCATCAACGGCTCTTACGGCTTCTCCAACGTTATCAGCTCCCTTTACCGTAGCTTCTCCTACATCAAGAGCTTTGTCTATTCCTCTAACTGCATCGATAGTCTTATCTACTGCTTTGATCCCTGCACCAACACCGGTGATCCCCGGCAAAAGAAGACCCGCAATATCTCCCACAAGCGAAGCAACATTCGTGAAATTGGCGCCATTAGTTCGAATGTCGTGGATATCATAGCCGATAAAGGCAACATCAAGCGCACTTTCGATATACTCCCCTGTCGGATCTACAAACTTAATTGGGTTGTTTTTTGCGTAAGCATAGGAGTTCATTGCTTGCGGGTCAACTAAGATTTGTTCGAGTTGACGTCCTGTCTTTTCGCCGACTAATTGACGATCCCCAATCGCCACAAATGCTGGGTCTTGGGAAAGGAACCGTCCGAAGTTCGTGTCGAGATACCTCGCCTTTGCATAGGTATAACTCGACTCCGCGTCATACTCATGCCCAGTGAATTTGCGCTGCTCGCGATGGGAGCCGGCCGCAAAGACAATGCGACCGAAGGGAGTATAGGAGACAGATTCCGCGATATCAGATGCCTCATCAGTTACAAGCGAGATCGAGCGGAGGTGGTCGGAGTGGGTAAAGAAGAGGCGGGGATTCGTTCCGGAGACGGATTCTACGCTAGCCACGGGGTTCCCGTTTCCGAAGATATGCGCGGTCGAGGTCGCCCCCGTCACGTTGAAGTAGCTTGTGGCGTAGGTGGTGGTAGCTGATTGGGAGGGCTTTATGGTGAGGCGGGTGCCGGAAGAATCATAGGTGAAGAAGACCGAGTTCCGATCGGGGAGGGTCACCTTCTTCAGGCGGTTATTGTAGTCCCAGGTGTGGGAGACACGGTCGGAGCGGGTCGTAAGGTTGCCGTTCTTATCGTAGTTCAATGCGAGAGAGCCGATTTGGGTTGCGGCGTGGGGGTTCGCGTAGCTCGTGCCTTGATTGCCGGCGTACGTGTACACCGTGGAAATTCCGTCTTCGGTGACGCTTAAAATATTTCCGATTGAATCGTATACGTATGAAGAAAGTGTCTGGCTGGTGCCTGCCGCCGTTTCGGCTGAAACCGTGGCACTAAGCAATCGGTCGAGGCCGTCGTAGGAATAATTTGATGTAGTCGTGGCGCCACTCCCTACTTCAACCGTAGAGAGAATATTTCCCACGGGATCGTAGGTATAGGCGCGACGGGAGAGAGCAGGCACTGAAGGCATTCCTGTTCCGCTGCCGAACGGCACATCCGCCGAGAAGGTGCCGCCATTCGAATTTGTGAGAGTGTTGCCGTTGCCAGATGCATCGGCAAGCACGCCCTCAAGATGCCAGGAGCCCTTGAGGTGGGGCGCGCTATTAATGATCACCCACCGGTTCGCGGCTATTTGCGCGCCCGTGCGAGCGGTATCCCACACCCGTACCTCGTCTATGAGTCCGTCGAGGAAGGCAGTCGCGGTCGGACCGGCATCGTTGCGAGCTCCCACCGTGAAGCTCGCAGTTCCGTCGTAAAGATTCGTGTGGAGTCCGGAACCCGTACCGATACTTGCGCCATCAACAAAGAACTCAACATTTCCCGATGACGCGGTGTACGCAAGCGCCACATGGTGCCAAGCGTCATTTTCCAGCGTGTAGTTTACGGAAGCAGAGAGCGTGGCAGTTCCATTCGCCGAGGTGATGATTCGGAACTGCGGGGCGCCTCCGTTGTTTTCGTAATCGAAGAGGTACGATATCTTCGTCGGAAGATATCTTGCGGCAACGGTAAAACTCTGCCCGCTCGCCGGTTGGCTTTCCAACTTCACCCACGCCTCGATCGTCATACTGCCTGTAATAGAGAGTGAATCGGTATCCACGATAGAGAGATACTGACTTTCTGCATCTTCGAGATTCACTGAATTTGTATTCGATGCTCCCTGGTTGCCGCCGCTCCCCGGGAGTCCGACCACATGTTCCTTGAGGCGGTACTTCGCGTTCGCGTCGTACGAGAACATTTCCTCGAGACCATTGCCGTGAACCATTTTCAAGAGCGCGCCGTGGGGCGCATAGTCGAGATTCGAGACCACGAATATCGGCAAGGCGACACCGCTCTCCTGCCAGGAAGTCGTTTCCACCTTTCCACTCTCATTCAAGCTATAGATGGTGGCGGAGCTGTCCGGATGGGTAATCCTCGTGATGGTGCCAAGCTGGTCGTAGGCATAGAAGGTCGTGTACGACGCGCCGCTTATGACAGACGTTTCAGTTGCCGCATTGCCAGCGAGATCGTAGGTGATCGATCGGCTGAAATCAGATTTTACTTCGCTGCACCGGCGGCCAACCCCGTGCGTGCAAGTGTCGTAGGTGTAGACAACCTCGGTGCCGGCGGTTCCGGTGAAATCTTCGGTCAAGGGACGGTTCAGCGCGTCGTAACCATACAAAATCGTTTGGTTCTTTGGCGTTTGCTTCTGTATTAAATTTCCGGCATTGTCGTACGCATATGAGTACGTTCCGAACGTGGCATCCCCAGCCGCGTGGAGATCTTCCGCGGTGATTCGAAGTCCTCGCGCGTCGTAGGTGAAATTCCGAACGTTCCCGGACGCATCGGTGATCTTCGCAAGGTTTTCGTTCACGTTCCACTCGTAGGAAGTGGTGAACGGCGAGAACGTAGTTGACAAAAATTCCTCCACGCGCACGAGGTGACCGAATGCGTCGCGGCCGAGCTTCTTCAGAACGCCGTTCGGATTGGTTACCGTTTCGTCCCATTGGTCGTAGGCGATCACTGTGCTCCCGAGAATATCGGTCATATTCACCACCCGGCCCGCCGCATCATACTGGTAGGACGTGGACATACCGGGACTGGTCACCAACTGCGTGAGCGCCGAACCGGGACTTAGGTACGGCACCGATACCTTCTCCACGCGCCCGTTGGCGTCGTAGGTGGTGTCGGTAGCGGTGTACGCCGGCAACCCGCCCGCACCCACGCCTTCCGCACGATCCCGTTTTTGGACTGTGCGGCCAAACCCATCGAGGTATATGTACGAATCAATGACAAGGGACCCTAATCCAGTGCCATAGGGAATGTCTGTTGCAAACTGCGCTCCCCCGATATTTGAGAGCGTATTGCCGTGCCCGCTCGCGTCCGAAAACTCATTATCGAATCGCCATCGTCCCATAAGGTTCGCGGGATTCCCCACGATATTCCCCGTTGCATGCGCCTCAATGATTCCATTTGGCTCGGCCGCATTCCAAAGACGAACGTCATCCAGGAATCCGTCGAAAAACGCGGTTGGCGTCGGCCCGGGATCAAGACGCACTCCTACAAGGAAGTCCGCCGTGCCGTCGAAAATACTGGCGCTCAAGCCTGAACCGCCTCCGATGCTTTGCCCGTCTACGAAAAATTCAGCGCTTCCCGTAGACGCGGTATAGACCACGGCAAGATGATGCCATGCGCCGGTCGTGAGCGTGTGATTTACCCCTATCGAAGTACCTGCTGATCCATTCGCCGAAGTAAGAAGACGGAAACGGGGGGTACCGCCGTTATTTTCATAATCGAAGAGGTATGAGATATTCGAGTTAAGCGCCAGGAATTTCGATACAAAGGTAAAACTGTTGCCGAGCGAGGGCGCGCTTTCGAGTTTTGCCCATAGTTCGATGGTCATATCCCCCGTTACGGAAAGCGAAGCGGAATCAGAAGCCGAGAGATATTGATTCGAAGAATCTTCGAGATCAATCGAGTGGCTATTCACAAAAGCAGATCCGCCGCTCACGGACTCCTCATGCACGGACACCTGATTCAGAACGTCAACGTACGTTCTTATGTACGTAAGCGTCGGGGTCCCCGTAATAGGGTGTGGATGCCATTCCTCAACAACCCGATCCACCCCATCGAAAACCGTGGTCCGGACTTCGCCATTCGGAT
>JBBTVP010000042.1:0-9812 GCA_038063175.1 Patescibacteria group bacterium | reverse complement strand
AATCTTCAGCAGGTTGCAGGGTACGTATGCGATCATCGGAGAAACGAGAGATGATGCAGTGGGGGAAGCGTTTGATAAAGTTGCGCGGATGCTTTCGCTCCCGTACCCCGGGGGACCAGCGATCCAAAAACTTGCTGTGGAGGGTGATTGCAACGCAATCGATTTTCCTCAGCCAATGAAGAACGAAAAAAATTACGATTTCAGCTATTCGGGGCTGAAAACTTCCGTCCTTTACTACCTTCGTGACAATCCGAAGGCAAAGAAGGCGGATGTCGCAGCTTCATTTGAACGTGCGGCGACCGAAGTGCTTGTGTATAAAACCGAACGAGCCGCGCGCGAATTCGGAGCGGAATCGATTTTACTTTCCGGTGGAGTTGCGGCAAACAAATGGCTTAGGAAGAAGTTAAAAGCGACAAGCGACAAGTTAAAAATTGATTTCTTCGTACCACCGTTCGAGTACAATACCGATAACGCGGCGATGATTGGCGCTGCTGCCTACGCCGCAGAACTTCGTGAGAAGAAATACCGCATGGTTGCGAAAGCAAATCTGACGCTCTAGTCCCGAGAGGGCTTTTCCTTCCCAGGCGAGCGTGATTTGGGCTACGATAGAACTACAGTATGGAAGAAGCGCCGAACAAGAAATACGACCCCGGATCTAACGAAGGCAAGATGTACCAGCTTTGGGAAGAGGCTGGGATTTTCTCCGCCGAAGGCGGATCCGCCTCTGGCGGAAATCCACCTAAAGGAAGAGGTGTTTTTTCGATGGTATTGCCGCCGCCGAACGTGACAGGCATTCTCCACATTGGACACGCCCTTATGGTAACGCTCTCGGACGTGATTGTGCGCTATCGCAGAATGCGCGGAGATAAAACCCTCTGGCTTCCCGGAACGGACCACGCGGCAATCGCGACGCAGGAAAAAGTAGAAAGAGATATTTATAAATCCGAAGGGAAAACTCGGCACGACTTGGGGCGGGAGGAATTTTTGCGCCGGGTGGATGCGTTCGCGAAAGCGAGTCACGATGGAATTGTGCATCAACTTCGAAAGCTTGGCGCATCGCTTGACTGGTCGCGAGAAGCTTTTACGCTCGATGAGGAGAGAAACCAGGCAGTCAAAGAAGCATTCAAGCGTATGTATGAGGCGGGACTCATCTATCGCGGCTCGCGAATCGTGAACTGGGATCCAAAACTTCAGACGACGGTATCCGACGATGAAATCGAATGGAAAGAGGAGAAAACGAATTTCTATTATTTGAAATACGGTCCATTTACGATTGCGACTGCACGACCAGAAACAAAGTTTGGCGACAAATATGTGGTGATGCACCCGGAGGATGAACGTTACGCGAAATACAAGGATGGCGAGAAGTTGAATGTTGAATGGATAAACGGACCAGTGGTTGCAACGATCGTGAAAGACAAGGCAGTTGATCCGTCGTTCGGAACCGGGGTTATGACAATCACGCCCGCGCACGACGCGGCGGACTTTGACATCGCAGAGCGGCGGAAGCTCGACCGTGAGCAGGTGATTGATTTTCATGGAAAGTTGCTACCGATTGCCGGAGAATTTGCTGACACACATATTTCGAAGGCGCGCTCGCTCATTGTCGAAAAATTGAAATCGAAAGGGCTTGTCGAAAAAACGGATGAAAACTATGTGCACCGGATTGCTACTTCAAGCCGCGGCGGGGGAGTAATCGAGCCACAGCTCATGGAGCAATGGTTTGTAAGCGTGAGTAAAAAGTTTAAAGCGACAAGTGACAAGATAAATGGAATAAAAAAAGGATCGGAAACGAATCTTAAAGAAATCATGCTGAAGGCGGTAGAAGGCGGGCAGGTGAACATCATTCCCGAGCGGTTCAAAAATGAATATTTCCACTGGATCGAAAATCTTCGCGACTGGTGCATTTCGCGGCAAATTTGGTATGGCCACCGAATTCCGGTGTGGTATCGAAAACAAAAAATAAATAACAATAAACAATTAACAACAGAAGAAATCCGGGTTGGGGAAAAACCAGAAGGGGAAGGATGGGAGCAGGATCCCGATACCCTAGACACCTGGTTTTCGTCTGGGCTTTGGACGTTTTCGACTCTTGGCTGGCCTGATGCCTGTCGGCAAACTGAAAACTCAAAACTGAAAACTCAAAACTGTGAGGTGGTTCCCGGTTCGGATTTAGCCGTATTCCACCCGACATCGCTCCTTGTCACCGCCTACGACATTCTCTTTTTCTGGGTTGCGCGGATGATTCTCATGACCGGATTCTTCCTGGGTGACGTGCCATTTAAAACTGCATATATTCACGGCATTGTTCGCGACAAGGACAAGAAGAAGATGTCGAAGTCGAAAGGGAATGCGATTGATCCGCTAGGAATTGCTGAAACGTACGGCATGGACGCGGTGCGCATGGCGCTCGTGGTAGGGAACGCGCCGGGGAGCGACCCCGTGATTTCTGAAGACAAAATACGAGGGTATCGCAACTTCGCGACCAAAGTCTGGAACATTGCGCGGTTTCTCAATATGAATGAAGTTTTTACTGCTGATTCTGGTGCGAAGCTCGTTGCTCGTGACGCTCTCCATATGAAAGAATTCGAAGCAGTAAAAGCGCGAGTAACGTCGCTCATCGACCGTTATCAGCTCCATGAGGCAGCGAACGAGATATACCACTACCTCTGGCACACTTTCGCTGATAAAATAGTAGAAGAGGGGAAGTTATGCCTCCGATCGGATGCCGATGCCGAGGCAGGTGATACCGCATCGACCCGCGCCATGTTCCGCGAGATATTCCGAGAGTCTCTCATCCTCCTCCATCCATTTATGCCGTTTGTTACTGAAGCAATTTACCAGGAACACTTCGCTCCGTTCTCGAAAGATAAATTACTTGCATCCACCCCATGGTGTTAGCCCTAACCCCGATTTTCCTTATACTCCTCGGTCTTATTCCGAGCGTGACTTGGCTTTTCTTCTATCTCCACGAGGATATGAAGCACCCGAAGCCGATTCTTGCAGTGCTCCTTACGTTCCTCGTGGGATGCGCGGTCACGTTTCTTGTGCTTCCTGTCGAAATTTTCGCAAATGAGTGGTTCATTCGGATCGGATTTCCACTCTACACGATCGGTTCGTTTCTCGTGCTCGCGGCGATCGAAGAGGTATTCAAATTTTTCGGCGCATTCGTCTCAATTGGGCAAAGCCGATGGTTTCAAGAGCCCATGGACGCCATGATTTATGCGATCACCGTTGCACTTGGCTTTGCCGCGGTTGAAAACATCGCATCGCTCTTTAAGGCATCCGACGGATCGTTTTTGAATATTGACGTGATCGAGTCCCTCATCCTTCGGTTCGTCGGTGCCACACTCCTTCATTCGCTTGCGGGAGGTATCGCAGGATACTATTGGGGAAAATCGTTTTTCAAACCAGCGTTCAAATGGGGGTACATCGCATTCGGACTCATTCTCGTAACTGCATTGCATGCCGTTTTCAACCGTCTTATAATCGACGAGGGTAGATTTGGAGGACCTGCGGGTCTCGCGATTGTGTTCGTTTCATTTGTTATGTTCTTTGTGCTTAGTGATTTCGAGAAATTCAAACGAGTGGATAGATAATATATTTTAACCATGGCAGACGAACGTGAATTAAATCCAGGGGAAATAAACGGAGAAGATGCGCCAATTGCAGAACTTGCGAAGGCGTCGCTTGTGGCGCGGCGGAAGGATGATGAACCGGTAGAAGCACCAGGGGACGATGAGGGGCAGCTTGCAATTGATGTGTACCAGACAGGGGACTCGATCATCGTCGAATCTCCGATCGCCGGTGTTGCCCCCGACGACATTGACATCGCGATCACCTCGGAGTCAGTCACTATCCGAGGGAAACGGGTACGGGAACGCCATGTGCGGGAGGAAGACTATGTGTATCAGGAGTGCTATTGGGGGAAATTTTCTCGGTCCGTATCGCTGCCGCAGGAGGTAGACGCCGACAAGGCAGAAGCTTCGATAAAAAACGGGGTGCTCACCATTGTGATTCCAAAACTTAACCGCTCGAAGGCGAAGAAGCTTAAAGTAAAGACGGATTAAAAATACCCGCAATATACTTTTTGGAGTGCGCTCCGGGCCGCTAGGCCAAGTCTTACCCTCCAAAAGATATATTGTGGGTATTTTTGATGTCTGGTTTGAAAATATGAAGGGAACCCGTGAGGGTTCCCTTGTTGTACGCCTCGTGAAGGCGACTAGGAGAGCGTCGCGACCAGAAGGTGAGTCCTTGTCATGAGCGGCGGAGTTCGCGGTTCTCCTCGTTGACGGCCAGCTGCTTTCGCGGTTTCCGCGGCGTGATCGTAGATTCTTCGACCGACGGCATCACGCAATCTCTCGATTTTCTGTCGAAACGACTTTGGATCGATTGTCGTTTCGAGAATGTCGGTAAGAATCTCTGCGAAGACTTGCTCGGTTGCATTCACGGCCTGTCGCGCTTCTTCCTCGCGGCGATTCAAAGCGCGCTGCTGCTGCTCGAACTCCTGGGCGATCGCGGAATGCTCTCGCTCAAGTTTCTCCAAGACTTTCTTCATTTCTTCGATGCTATCGGGCAGAGAAGCGAAGAAGGCGAGTTGGGTAGTAGCGGTCAATGGTTTCCTCCGGTAGAAGGTGGTGGGGATCTATCGCGATTTTACGTAGCAACTCTTTCGGAGTCAAGTTCCTTTCGTGGTGATATTTCGCTACACTTTGATTGATGCCATTCAAAGTTCCTAAAGAGGTAGGAGATGTCGCGCGTACCCTCACGGAAAAGAGCTTTCAGACTTTTCTTGTGGGTGGATGTGTTCGCGATCTTCTCCTTGGCCGCGAACCAAAAGATTGGGATATTGCGACGGATGCAAAACCCACGGAAATTCAAAAGTTATTTCCCGATTCTGTCTACGAAAATGAATTTGGAACTGTTCTCGTGAAAGTTAAAAGTGAAATGGTGAATGGAGAAAAGAAATCTTCATTTTCCATTCCATATTCTCCATTAAACACCGTTGAAGTGACTACGTTTCGCCTTGAAGGGCGGTACACCGACAAGCGGCACCCGGACGAGGTGAAATTCGCAAAAACGATTGAGGAAGATCTTGGGCGGAGAGATTTTACGGTGAATGCGATTGCGGTTGCGCTTAGTGACAAGGATACGGCTGAATCTTCCCCCATTTCACATGTCACATTGCCCATGTCACTTGTAGATCCCTTTGGTGGAAAAGATGATCTAAAGAAAAAACTTATCCGTGCCGTGGGTAAGGCAGAGGATCGTTTTGAAGAAGATGCGCTCCGACTCCTTCGGGCGGTTCGGTTCGCGTGCGAGCTTGGATTTTCAATCGAAGCGAAAACTACCGCAGCACTCAAGGCAAAAGCGTCCGGTCTTGAATTTGTTTCGAAAGAACGTATCCGCGATGAATTTTCAAAAATCATTATGTCGAAGGCGGGGGATCGCGGCATCGAAATGCTCCTCGAGTTCGGGCTTTTGAAGTACGTAGTGCCTGAGCTCTTAGAGGGCGTGGGGATGGGACAAAACAAGCATCATATCTTTACCGTATTCGAACACAATCTAAAGTCGCTCACCTACGCAGTCTCTAAAAATTTTCCGCTCGACCTTCGGATCGCGTCACTTCTCCACGATGTGGGAAAACCGCGGACAAAACAGGGGAACGGTATAAATTCCACGTTCTACGGTCACCAGGTGGTAGGGGAGCGAATGGCAGTAAAAATATTGGATCGTCTCCGGTACCCGAAGGAAATGGTTGAAAAAGTGGCGCTCCTTGTTCGTGAACACATGTTCGTGTACGACCCAGAAACGGTGACGCTTGCGGGTGTGCGGCGTCTTATTGCTCGTGTTGGAAAGGAGAATGTAGACGACCTTTTGAAAATCCGCGAAGCGGATCGGATTGGTTCTGGCGTGCCAAAGGCGCAGCCATACCGGTTGCGGTACCTGAAAGCGATGATCGAGAAGGTGCAGCAGGACCCGGTGCACCCGAAGATGCTGAAGATCAAAGGCGGCGCGGTAATGGAGCTTTTAAAAATTGAACCGGGTCCCCGGGTGGGGAAGATCCTTGCTATTCTCCTTGAGGAAGTTCTTGACGATCCGACTCGAAACGAAATTGAAATTTTGAAAAGCCGAGTGCGGGAGCTCGGAAGGCTTAGTGACGCGGAGCTCGCGAAGCTTGGGGAAAAGGCGGATGCGACGGCGAAAGCAGCCCAGGATCGGATCGACGAAGAAATTAAGAAAAAGCACTCGGTAGGGTGAGGTATTGACATTTTATATAATTATGCTATACTACTACCCAGTAGTTTGGCTTTTTTGCACTTGGCAGGACAGAGAAAGGCAGTTATGTCTCGCAAGCTCTTCATTTCATGCCTCGCGGTGGTGTTCGGTCTCGCGGTGTCGGTCGTGTACGTCTTCGCGTAGCGGGTTCGCTCTGGTCTCGGCTGCTTCGGCGGCCGAGACCTTCTTTTTTTGTAGCAAGACTTTGAACCTTTACGTGGCTGTGGTAGATTAACCGTTACGAGAATTTTCGGGCTGTAGTATAACGGTAGTATCCGCCAAAGGCGGACAGGCGCGAGGTTCGAAGTAGACGGAGCGTAGTGTAATGGCAGCACGAGTCCTTCGGGAGGATTTAGTCCGGGTTCGAATCCCGGCGCTCCGACAGATGAAAAGAAAAGTTACCTCGTGGGGTAAGGTGGCGGGTTGGTACGATGAGCTTCTTGGAAAAGAGAGGACATATCAGCGTGAGCTCATCTTGCCAAACCTCATCCGTATTCTTTCTCCGAAGAAAGGAGAGATCTTTCTTGATATCGCGTGTGGTCAGGGATTTTTTTCGCGCGCGTTCGGGGAGGCAGGCGCACAGGTTACGGCAGTCGATATTTCGCTAGAGCTCATTGCGATCGCAAAAAAGCGGAAGGATCGGGGAGTGGAATATCATGCTTCACCTGCGGATGCTATGCCCTTTGTTCACGATGCGAGTGTCGATATGGTAACGATCGTGCTTGCACTCCAGAATATCGAAAATGTTTTAGGGGTTTTCAAAGAATCTGCGCGGGTTTTGAAATCCGGCGGCAGGTTTGCAATCGTGCTGAACCACCCCGCGTTCCGAATCCCGAAGCGTTCGAGTTGGGAATGGGACGACGCGAAAAAAATACAATACCGGAGAATTGAAGGATATCTCGGGGAATCTGTGGAGCGGATTCAAATGCATCCCGGACAAAATCCGGAAGATCAAACGGTTTCATTTCATCGACCAATCCAGTTCTATGCAAAGGCGTTCCAGAAAACAGGATTTTTAATTTCGCGAATTGAAGAGTGGAACTCAAACCGGAAGAGCGAACCAGGGCCTCGTGCCAAAGCAGAGGACATCGCACGAAGAGAAATACCACTCTTCTTTTTTATTGAAGCCAGGCGACATCCGCGGAGTTGATTGTTATTCTCACATATTTTAGTATTGCGTTAGTCTTTTCCCTGCGTTTCATTCCCCGGAGGAAATCGTGAAAGATCGCAAAGAAATCATCGAGCGCATCCTCGGCGTGCTTCGTGCATCCCCGGCGACCTCGGCGTACATCGCAACGCGAACCGGCATCCCCGTCGAAACGGTGATCCAGGTCCTTGTTGAACTTGAAGTCGATGAGGGCATGGTCGCCTCAACAGGCGGTCGCTACTGGATCGTTCCCGAACATGTCCGGTGATCTCCCACTTCGCAACGTTTGCTCCACGCTCCCACCCGGGGGCGTTTTGTTGCAGGGGTTTCGTGTCCATAGTAGGTTTATTGGTATGGCTAAGTTCTACATTACGACCACTCTTCCTTACGTGAACGCAGATCCCCACATTGGGTTCGCGCTTGAAATCGTCGAGGCGGACGTGCTCGCGCGCTACCACGAGGCGATTGGGGATGAGGTCTTTTTCAACACGGGCACCGATGAGCATGGCCTTAAAATCTATCGGAGAGCGCTCGAGGAGAAAAAAGATCTGCAAGCGTACGTAGATGAATATGCTCCGAAATTCGAGAAACTTAAAACCACACTCAATCTTTCGTACACAAATTTTATCCGTACCACCGATCCGCACCACGTGAACGCTGCGCAGGAATTTTGGAAGCGGTGCGACAAAAACGGAGATATCTATAAGAAAGAATATCGGGTGAAGTATTGCACCGGCTGCGAGCTTGAGAAAACTGATTCAGAGCTTGTTCATGGCAGGTGCCCCATCCATCCGAAAGAGGAGATTGAGCTTCGGGAAGAGGAAAACTACTTCTTTCGTTTTTCGAAGTACCAAAATTCGTTACTTGATCTATATGCGTCTACTCCAGATTTTGCTGTATCTCCATTAAACTCGAATAAAGTAAGGTCATCTTTCGTAGTGCCTGTATCAAGACTTAATGAGATACGATCATTTGTAGCGCGTGGGCTTGAAGACTTCAGCGTTTCCCGGCTCGCCGCGAAGATGCCCTGGGGCGTGCCAGTGCCGGGAGATCCAAAACATGTTATGTACGTGTGGTTCGATGCGCTCGTAAGCTATATTTCTACCTTAGGATGGCCGCAGGACGAAAAACGATTCAAGGAATTTTGGCCAGGAGTCCAGGTTGCGGGCAAAGATAATCTCCGACAGCAGGCGGCGATGTGGCAAGCAATGCTTCTCTCAGCAGGATTGCCAACCTCACGTCAAATCTTTATTCACGGATTTATTACGCATAACGGTGAAAAAATGTCCAAATCAGTCGGGAATGTGGTAGATCCAATTGTTCTCGCAAAAAAATATGGCACCGATGCGGTGAGATATTTCTTACTAAATGGATTTTATCCGCATGACGATGGTGATTTTTCCGAAGAGCGATTTGAAGTTATGTACAATGCCGATCTCGCGAATGGTCTCGGCAACTTCATTCAGCGAGTGACAACACTTGCAGAGAAAGCAAAGATTTCAAACAGTGATTTAAGCGAGAAACAATTTAGTCTCGCAGTGGAGGATGCAAAGGCCACTATTCGAGCTGCTTTGAACAAATACGAATTTTGGGATGCGATAAGCGCAGTACAAAATCTGGTCTCCGCAGGAGACAAGTACGTGAATGAGACAAAGGTATGGGAACTCGAGGGAAACGAACAGAGGAAGGTGCTCGGAAACCTTGCCTCACTCTCACTGAATATCGGAAACCTGCTCCACATATTCCTTCCGGAAACTAGTGAAGAAATTTTACGACGTTTCGGTCTTACGCTTGCTGAAGTGAGGAGTTCGAACGGCGGAACGATTGCGGTCAAAAAAGGAGAGCCGCTTTTCAAGCGGCTCTGAATCTTCGCTAAAATATTTTCATATCCTGGCTTTGTCCTTCGAAACCAGTTTCTGCATCTATGATCGCAGTCGTGTTTCCTGCCGAACAATCCACATTTCCACAGATGACTACTTTCAGTCCTGCCACCCCCGGATCATCCTGGTCGTTGTAGCTTACGATCGGATTTCCTTGTGCGTTTATGCCCACGATATTGCTCTTATAAATCGCTCCGGCAAATCCATCGTTGTCGAGTGTCGCAACCGTAACGTTTACACAATCGTATGTTCCGCATTTGATCACGCGTTGTTCCGCGTTCCCGGCAGACGTGAGTGGTTCCATGTGGTAGGAGATTACCGGGAAGCCACTAGTGCCAACTGTGAGCGAGTGGAAGCCACCTGATGGTGGTTGGGGAATGAGCGGAGAAAGACTCATGGTCGTATTTCCCGCGGTGCAATCAATGTTCCCGCAGTGGAGGGCTTTCAATTCCATCTTGTACTGAATGAAATTTATCCTGTATTCCTTCCAATAGGTAAGAAAGGGG
>JBBTVP010000041.1:0-13331 GCA_038063175.1 Patescibacteria group bacterium | reverse complement strand
CACCGGGGCCCTCCTCTTCCTGCGAGCGGAGTCCCCTTCATCTCCCGCCGGCGCGGCCCGCGTTGCGGGACGCCAAGCTCGCCGGCGCTCCGAGAGCTGCTCTGAAATCAGTACGGGCGTTTTCGTCGGAAATCGAGGAAATTGGTTTTTCGTCTTGTGTTTATCTTTCCTTAAGTAAATGCCCCACCCATGTGTTTTCGGAGTTTCTCGGAGGCTGACGAGCCGAGAGTAAGCGCTCCGCGTGCAACGCGGAGATAGCGTCTCCGAAAATACACGGGTGGGGCATTTTGTAATTCGGTATCTTGCCGTAGAATAGAGGGAATGGCTTTGCCACCTATTCCGAAATCGCGACTCATCATTGCCGGAGTCCTCGGATTCATTTTCCTCTTGGGCGTACTTATATTTCTTGGAATATTTCCTGGGCTTCGTAAAGACCGAAACAGTCAGACAGTAACTCTCACGTTCTGGGGAGTGGACGACCTGAACGCAATGAACGCGGTAATTTCGAGTCTCGGAAAAGGATACCGGGTAACCTACCAAGGGTTCCCGGAAGACCGATACGAATCAGAACTCGTGGACGCACTTGCGGAAGGCCGGGGACCAGACGTATTTATGATCCGTTCCTCATGGCTCCCGAAGCACGCGGGAAAACTCATTCCTGCATCTGAAGCTCAACTTTCACTGCGGACGTTTCAGGCGCTCTACCCCACGGTTGCCGAACAGGATTTTGCGCCAGACGGGCTTATCTACGCCGTCCCCCTTTCGCTCGATACCCTCTCCCTCATTTATAATCCCGAATTCCTCGATTCCGCAGGAATTCCCACGCCACCGAACACATGGGTTGAGTTCGAAGCGGCAGTAAAAGAGCTCCGCCGCCTCGATGCGGCAGGAAGAATTGTCCGCGCCGGAGCCGCAATCGGAGGTACGCAAAAAAGTATCCCTTATGTAAAAGACATTCTCTCCGCGCTTTTCATCCAGGCAGGCGCCCCTATGGTACGAACCGGATTTACCGGTGCCGATTTCGCGAGAGCAGGCGAGGATTCCCTCCGGTTTTACACGAATTTTGCAAACCCATCGAACGCTTCCTACACCTGGAACGATGTGCTTCCTGAATCAATTGAATCGTTCAGTCAGGAGCGGACTGCGATTGTCTTCGGCTACGCCCGTGATTTGAAAAAAATCAGTGAGAGAAATGCTACGCTCTCCGTAAAAGTTGCTCCACTCCCGCAACCCGCGGCAGCTGCCAAAAACTATACGGTTGCTGACTATTGGGGTATCGGCGTATCAAAGAAATTTTCGAATCCCAGTGGCGCTTGGGGATTCGCGCTCGCCGTTGCGGCAGATCCTGTTTCCGCAAATCTCTATGCGAGAACGATCGGCACACCACCGGCCTTGAAGGGGCTCATCGCGCAAAATGCGGGCGACCCTATACTTGGCATTTTCGGGGATCAGGCGCTCTACGCGCGATCTTGGCCAGAACCGAATCCGGAAAAAGTTCAAACCATCTTTTCCGAAATGGTGGACGCGGTACTCACCGGGAAAAAAACCATAGACACCTCGATACGAGATGCGGAAGCGGCGGTCGGGCAACTCATCGCAGGGCGATTGCAAACATTCTGATATGAAACGCGTTACTACTCTCGTGGTTTTTACGGCGATACTCTTCGCAATATTTCTCACGCCACGCGCCGCGGTATTCGCCCAAGCTCTCCAGTTCCCAAACGTTCCCTGTGTGCCTGACAATTTTACCGGCCCCCTCGCTCCCGGACAAACATCCTGCGGCAAAACCCTGAAAATTTTAGGAATCGACCTTGGCTGCTTCCCACATCTTCCCCCAAACGACAGCCAGGGAAACGGATGCGGACTTGATGATTTTGTGAAGCTCCTGCGCCGAGTCATCAACTATCTCACCGTGATCGTGCTTCCTTTAGTTGCCGCTATGGTCGTGTGGGGCGGACTTGCTATAATGACAGCGGCTGGATCTGTAGAGCGAATCAGCAAAGGCAAGCAGATTATCTGGACAGCAGTGATCGGTGCCGCCATTGTCCTTGGCGCCTGGCTTATCATTAATACCATCTACCTCGCACTCACCGGTAAAGGGGTGTAGTAATAACGTTATGTTCCTAAAAGCTTTCGAAAAACTTTTTATGGTGAAGGAGGCGTTCGCGGACGTATTGCAGTTTCCATACATCCAACCCGCGGTTCCCGACGGCCTCCCTAATCCTTTGCAATACGATACCATCGAAGAGATACTTGTTGCGGTGTGGGGCTACCTTTTCGCCATTTCGATTCCATTGGTAGCAATCATGGTGATCATCGGTGCGTTCCAGATTATGTTCGCCGCGGGGAACGTTGAGAAGGTAGAAACTGGAAAGAAAACCGTACTCTACGCGGTGATTGGGTTTACCATCATCCTCCTTGCCGGAGGAGTCGTAACCCTTATCAAGGAATTACTGGGGGTCCGGTAAAACTGGACGAACACTCCACCCCTCGAATCAACATAGCGAATATGATATGCTAATCTTTAATTAATGAAGAAAGGTCGATGTCCGAGATAGTACTGAACACTATGCACCGTTTGAGAAAATTCTGGCAGTTCTTAGCAATAAGCGCGCTCACCGCGTTGCCTCTTACCGTATCTGCGCAAGTTTATGGACCGCAACCAGCCCCCGGTGGACCGCCATCTGTAAATCTTACCTTTGATGGAATCAAAAATATTCTAGAAACAGTCCTCCGATGGATGTACACCTTATTCTTCGTCATTGCCGCAATCATGATTGTGTGGGCGGCATTCAACTACCTGACCTCTGGTGGAGACGAGGAAAAAGTTGAAAAGGCAAAGAAAGGGTTTATCTATGCGATTGTGGCAATTGCGGTTGCGATCGTATCTGCTTCAGTAAAAGTAGTGGTGGCCAATATTTTAGGCGTGCCCGCAGTTCCTTAAAGAAAAGCGGTTTGCAACCAAAAACCTCCGGTTCTCGCCGGAGGTTTTTGTTTTTTAAAAGTTGAAAGCCCCGCTCGTTCCTTGTGCCATTGGCACGTAGAACGTTCGGGGCTTGTTGCGAATCCGTGGGGAGGATCCAATCCGTAGTCATTGCGCGACTGGGACTGGTTCCATCCAGCAGGAAACCGTTGCTACACCGGACTCAATACCAGTGATGGTAAAGAACGGATTGCGGGTACCGTAGTTGGGTTCAAGGCCGGGTCCTTCTACGAAGGTCGTGCCGTCCGTGAACTTCACCGTACAGAGCGCGGTCGCGTCGATGTCTAAGCGAATTCTCCAAGGTGACCCTGCGGGCAAGAACCCTGACCCGCGGAACATTCTTGTCTTCATCCCTTTTGCGAACGGGATTTCTTCCACGTCGCCAGGAGAGACATCGATGAAGTCGCTCTGGGTGGCTTCTATGTACTTCTCAGCCAACCAGTCTTTGGCGCGGGAGACGGAGTACGCTGCACTCTCCGGTCTCGGAGGTGTCGGCGCTGCTTCCGCCGGCACCGCAAACCAGAAGAGCACGGTCATCACGACAACCGCGAGAATCGCACCAATCCGTATTGTTTCTGCGGATCGAGAGGGCCCCCGCGAGGCGATGAAGCACACGACAATCGCGAGCATCACCCCAGCAAGGAGCTCTGGTGAATTCTTGATCGGTACCCAGGCACAGTAGAAAGTCCAGAGGAGCTCCGCGAGGAGTAATCCCAAGACCGGCCAGACGACCTGTCTGAACGAGGGAACGATTCTCGGGAGACGGAACGCCCGGGAAAGTTCTTGGGCGATGTCGAGCCCCACCCAGAGGATCACGAACGCGAAGGGGACCGCAGCAACTGCGAGAATCCCGAACACGAGCGGTACTGCGCCGACTCCGTAAATGTAGCGCCAATCGTAGCCATTGAGGCCGAGATAGGCGACGAAGAACGGCCAGGCCGCCGTGACAATGACAAAGATCGCCCCGAAGAAGTTTCCGGGACCAAGGAGTGTCTTCAAGAGTGCTTTCATGGTTCACCTCGATCCCAGAAACCAGCGGAGAGGGAAAATACCGAAGAGTCTGGTCGACCCTGCGACTTCATGGATCTCGTCGCCTGCACGCGCAAGCGACTGGCTCAACCCATCGTCCTTCATTCCGTAGAGCACCTGGAGGAACGTGTCTTCATCCTTGGCGAGATCATCGAGCATCGCCAGGAACTCGATCGGGGTTCTGTTGCCGAGCTCCTCCTTACTCCGATCGATTACCTCGAGGTTACGTGGCGTGGTGTGCTCGTTCACGGTTGCTCCCCTGCCCGCCCCATGAGTTTCTTTGTGGGATTCTCCCCCGACGAATTTGACTTCGTAGAGGAACATACCGAGGAGGTCGATGAGGGTGTCTTCGTCGAAGTAGAGGTCTACCTTCCCTCTCTTGAACCAGAGACGCCGTTGCATCGCCTTGCTATGGAGGCCGCGGAGGTGTATGAGCTTCACCTCTTTCCCTTCTTCTGTTTCTTCCTCTTTCTTTGCCCATGCTGGACTCATGAGTGCCATGAGGCGTCTCCGAATTTCGGGACGCGCTCCTCGCCGCTCTGCCGGTACCGTGAATGTTGCCGAGAACCAGCGTGCGAACGTCTCGGCAATCGGTCCCGGTTTGTCGCCATGTCCTTGCCCATCAAGCCCGAGGGCTTTGAGGAGCGGGTGCGTGGTGAGATCGGCAGCTGCCGACCCAAAGAAGTCTGATCCGAATGACTTTGCGAAGTCTTTACCACTCAAGGCGTTACTCCTGCCCGTAGGGTATAAGTACGTGTAGCGTTGGTTATGAAAGAACGCCTCAGGCGCCCATCTTCGAGAACGCCTCGAGGATGCCTGAATTATAGCACGAAGCAATAAAAAGTCAACTGCTCACCTGCTTCTAAAATGCCTCTCTTTACTCGCTTTTTTGACCCTCTGTTCCCAAGAAAAATGCTTTTGCCGCTGCCTCCGCATCCCGCCCTGCGTCACGCTCGGTTCCCCGAAGCTCTGTTTCGGTTTTTTTCCAGATGACTGCTGCCTTTTCCATGTGGGATTCCATTTGTGCTCCGAGCTTGCCGGTTGTTGCAAGAAACTTCCGGTTTGCCTCCCGCACTTCACGGAGAAGCGCTTCGGCTTTTGCCACTCCCCTTGCCCCGTCTTTTGTGTCTTTCAGATCCATGTTGTTTAATTGACTATGACTGTTTTTCTGGCGTTATGATGCTGCGGAGGAATTTGAAATTTCGCTGCATATCTTTTTTGGTAAGTCGCGTTTTGCCTGCCGCCTGCGCACGTTCGAAGTAGCGGAGGATAGCTCTCTCTACGCTCATAATGACTTGTGCGTCTCGACGTACCCCCATTTCACCAAAGAGACGGTTTGCATCTATCCGGAGACCAGTAGCAAAGAATCGATTCCATTCGTCTACGTAGCGCGCCGGGCTGAACCGCGGCTCTCCCCGCTCGACCGGAGCGGGTGCTTCGTTTACCGGAGCACGAGCGCTATTTTCTTGGTTAGCTTCCGGTGGTGTTTCTGTTCGTACGGCTTCGGGAGCATTTTGAGATGAGGTACCAAGCGACTCTTCGCGCCGATTCGAAAGCGCGGCGAGTTCATCTTTTTTGTCTCGCCAGGGATTCACTTTATCTTCCAACTTCCCCAGGTTACTTTCAAGTTTTTCCCGTTCCGAGAGTCGGAGATTCAATTCTTTTCTGCCGGTTTTCATCACCGCTTTGATCTCCGCAATCGCCGCTTTGTACGCAAGTTTGTCCGCCTTTGACCAAGAATCCTTGAGTCCTTCTTCGAGGTCGCGCACTTTGCTCTCATTGCGGAACTGTTCCGAAGCAAATGCTTCGATCTCGCTATCATATTGATTCCGCGCTTTTTTCACCTCCTCAATTTCGCGTTCGTAGGGCGCCATTTGATCCTTCAGACGCTCACTATACTCACGGGCAATTCGTTTCCTTTGATCTTCGAACTGCTTCCTATTTCGATTTTCTGTGTCGAGATTTGATTTCGCGCGACGGCGTTCCGTTTTCAACCCTTCGATGCTTTTTGCAAGTACCTGCCGTTCCTTATATTCCGCGAGCCGCGATTCCTCGGTGACTTTCGTACCAAGTTCTGTTCGTTTCTTTTCGCGATCGGCATCGTAGGTCTGGAGCCGCGCTTCTGCTTCGGAAATCTTTTCATCTAATCCTTGTACTTCAAAACGAGCTTTCGCAGCCCGGTTGTCGTACTGTATAAACAGCCGTTCGTTCCACATGAGACGCACCCGATCCACCATATTCTCTGCGGGAGAAAAAACTTCACGCTTCCACTTTTCCCATTCTTCCTGGAGCGATTGTTCAACGTGTCGCACCGCTTGCTCCACCTTTCCTTCTCCTGCCATTTCACGCTTTATCTCTTCTACGCGAAGAGGAAGGTCCGGGAGAGGTGCCGCTTCTTTGATCGGAGGCACGTCTTTATTCTCTGGTTGAGAAAATGTTTTCCCCTCTTTGATAATCTCCCAAGCTGCCTGGGGCGCCAGATTCCCTCGGGCGTCAGCGTTCCATCCGAGATCGCTCAATTGTTGCTCCATATCCCGCGTAATCATAACAGGGATTCCTTCCTGCCCCGCGGCGACTCGCGCTGCTTTTTCTTTTTCGCCCCACCCTTTCTTAAACGCCGCTTCTTTTTCTGCGAGCTGTTGCTTGATTGATTCAATTTTTGCCGGATCAACTCCTGGATTTTCAAGCTCGGTATGAAGCTTGTGGATTTCAACCGCGAGCTCGCCGATATCTATAGGTTCCGGAGTTGTTTCTTCAGATTTTCCAGTAGTTTCTTCCTTGGAAGTATTTTCAGGAAATCTTCTTTTAATTTCCTCGCCTGCTGATCTGAACACCCTTTCAAACTTTTCCCAGCGAGGATCCCCGTGTTCGACAATCTGAAAAACTGCCTCGGTTGCTTCCGTAAATCTTTTTACAAATTCATCGCCCGAATATCCCTCGGAAAGTCCGAGGTATTTCTCCATAACACGCATATCTCCGAGCGCATCGGGATCAAAACTGCTATCTTTTGCAAGCCCCTTGAAACGCGATTCTATATTTAATGTATCCTTCGGTAATTCAAGAGTGGGAGGAGAATTGCTTTCACTATTTTCTGAAGACGTACGAGAAGGGTCTGGATTGGGCGTAACTTCCTCGCTTCCTCGTATAGACGCTTCAGATCCTTCAGCTTCTTGGCAGATTTCCTTGATGCCCTTCTTAAGTGCATCGCGATACTCGATAAGCTTCATCTCATAGTCATTTACCAAATCCGTCGCTCTTTGAAAACGGACTGGATCTAATTCGCCCTCTATTCGATCTAATTCTTTGGTCCAAAATTCACTTTCATCGCTTATAATATTAGCCGCTTTTTCTTCTTCATGGCGACCGATTTCTTCTTCGCCCTCACTTCCTTCGGGAGTGTCTCCTTCCGATTCATCCCGTTCGGCTGAATCGTCTTCTCTTATAGGTTCCTTATTAATAGAATCTGCCATTTTACTATAATCCTAATTGCGTGCGGATATCTTTGAGCTTTGCCTCGTCGCTTTCTTTCCGAAGTTCTGCCACTTTCGCTTTGTGATCTTCAGAGAGCACTTTAACCTTCGCCAAAAACATCTGGAACGCAACGCGAGCTGCTTCTATTCCTTCTTGGTGAGTCATTAAACGTTATTATCTCACAAAAATTACATTTGCAAAGCGCGAGAATGATTCATATGATGAGCGGATGCTGGGGTGGCGAAATGGCAACCGCATCAGCTTTAGGAGCTGACGCCGCAAGGCTTGTGGGTTCGAGTCCCACCCCCAGCACCCTTCGACAAGCTCAGGGTATAAGTTCGAGGTCTGTTCTGATACGGGGCACAGATAAAAATGATAACCGCTCCAGTGCTAGATAGCGCTGGAGCGGTTTGATGCGGACGCCTTCGGACGTCTAGACCGGCACCGGAGTCGAGGTCGGGGTCGACGACTCCGAAGCCGCGAGCTTGCCGAGCACCTCGCGAATCCCCGCGAGTTCGGATTGGAGCTCCATGCAACGTGCGAGGTGCCCTGCGGCAGCGTCTCGTGCGGCACGAAGTTTCTGGCCTCCCTCCTTGAGGTATCCCTCGAGGTCTCGAACTTGCTTCTGTAGATCGGCTTCGCTCTTCGCGAGTCGCTCGGTCATGCCGCGAAGCTTGTCGCGCTCCTCGGTGAGAGTTGCATTCCTCTCCATGAGCTGCTTGCTCGTCGCCGAGATCTCTTCGTAGCGTTCTTCGAACTCGACGAGCTTCCCGCGGAGTAAACGGTTCTCGGCGGTGACCCGAGTCATGGCCGCTGCCGTTGCACTCGCCCTGGTCGACTCGGCCTGTAGCTGGGCGGCGCTCACCGCGAGCAGCACGTGATCGGGATCGATGTGCGACTCACCATTGCCCGGCTTGTTTCCCGCCTTCGTGTTGTTCGCCGCGAGATTCGGTTCTCCGTGTCCTTCGGTCATAACTGGCCTTCCTTGTGTTGGGTTCCTGTTCGAAATGTCCGCTCGGTACCGAATTTCCGTCCTCACCTTGAGGCGAAAACGCGGTGTGGGAACTATTAATATAAGTAAAAATGTCAAAAAGTCAAGCGTTGCGTTGCTCGAAAACCATTCTTATCTTGCATTCCCACAGGGTTTCCTAAGTGATTTTTCTAACTTCGGCCTTTTGGCGAGGAAGAAAATCACTTAGGAAACCCCGTTATCGCATTCCCAAACCTTATCGCCTCTTCCCGTGAAACGCTTTATGAACTTCTTTCAACTCCCGGTTTGTGAGGTGGGTATAGATCTGGGTAGTACCAATATGGCGATGCCCTAACAGCTCTTGCACCGAACGCAGGTCGGCACCGTTTACCAAAAGATCGGTTGCGAAGAGATGTCGGAAACTGTGCGGAGTCACCCGCTTGCCTACTCCGGCCGCCCGCGCATACCGATCAACGAGACGTTCCACGGCCCTCGAGGTAATACGCCCGAGGGGTTTTCCATTCCGGGTGACGCTCACGAAGAGCGCTTCTTCTCCATCATTTCGATTTGCAAGGTAGCGCTCGAGTGATTCTTTTGTCCGCGGAGAAATAAATACCACGCGCAGTTTATCGCCTTTTCCCCGAACCGAAAGCTCGCCGTGGCTGAAATCAAGATAGCGATTCAATCCACAGAGTTCCTGCACGCGAAGCCCTGTGGAGAATAGAGTTTCTAAAATCGCTCGGTCGCGGAGCGCACGGAGGCTTCCACCCTTCGGCGCCTCAAGCATCCGCTCGAGATCCTGATAGCTCGGCACATCGATATCCCTTGTCGGAAGTTTTGGGAGTTCGATCTTCTCCGGTGCGAGCGCCTTAAGGTCGCGCTTCGCGAGGTACTTCAAAAAATTTCTGATTGCGATCGCATAGTATGACTGGGTACTTTTTTTAATGCTCGCGCCTTTTCTTCCTTCGCGGCGGGCAAGATAGAGCCGGAACAACCGAACCGCCGCAGGAGTTATATCCACGAGATTCTTAATCTTTGCTTCATGGAAAAATGAAGTAAGATACCGTTCATAGTTCTCCCGTGTTTTTACCGATCGATTCTTCTCAATTTCGAGATAGTCGAGGTAATCTTTGAGAAGTTTTTTGGGATCGTCCATGTTTGAACGCTAGCATATATTTTCCGACAGCAGAATACTGTTGGAAAATATATGAAATTTTCTGCGACATACTTCTTTATGTTGCAGAAAATATATTTTGCGACAGATGACCGGCCGAAAACTTATTGACGAATTACACGTATTGCTCGTATAGTAACGATATACTCCCCGCACGGGAGAAAAATCAATTATTGAGATGAAACTTTTCTACAAAAATATATTACTTGCCATTGCATCACTCCTCGCGATCGCCATTATCTTCTCATCGCTCATGGGGGCAACCGGGACGAAGGAAACAATGAGCTTGAACGAGCTTGCAAACCGCATCAACAACGGCGAAGTGACAAGCGTTATTGCGAACGGCAACGAACTCACCATTGAACTCCGAGAGGGAAACACGCTCCGCGCACGAAAAGAATCAGAGATTGGCTTGAGCGAAACACTTGCGAACTACGGGGTTGATCCCGCGGCACTTCGTCTCGTAAATCTCGAAATCCAAGATGAATCCGGAAGCCGGTTTTGGCTTGGCCTCCTCATTCCCACGCTCCTCCCCCTCCTCATCGTGGGTGTAATCCTCTACTTTATTCTGAAACAGGCAAAGAGCGGCGCTTCGCAGGTGTTCACCTTCAACCGATCAAACATCCGCCTTTTTTCTCCGGTAAAAGATCGGATCACCTTCAAGGATGTCGCAGGGCTCAAAGAAGCGAAACAAGAACTTGAAGAGGTGGTGGATTTCTTAAAGAACGCGAAAAAATTTCTTGAGCTCGGTGCACGGATCCCCCGCGGCGTACTCCTTATGGGTCCCCCGGGATCTGGCAAGACGCTCCTCGCACGAGCGGTTGCAGGCGAATCCGGTGTCCCCTTCTTCCATATCTCTGCTTCTGAATTTGTAGAAATGTTTGTGGGAGTCGGCGCTGCACGAACGCGAGACGCCTTCGCAACTGCGAAAAAGGCAGCTCCTTCAATTCTCTTCATTGATGAAATTGACGCGATCGGGCGCGAGCGTGGCGCGGGACTCGGCGGTGGTCACGACGAACGCGAGCAGACACTGAACCAGATACTCGTTGAAATGGATGGGTTTGAGCGCGACACAAAAGTTATTGTGATCGCTGCCACAAACCGTGCGGATATCTTGGACGCCGCACTCCTTCGCCCTGGTCGGTTCGATCGGCGAGTAGTCCTCGATCTTCCCGACATCAAGGATCGCGAGGAAATCCTGAAAATACATTCAAAAGGCAAGCCGCTCGCGCCCGAGGTAAACCTTGGGAAGGTTGCGGTTCGAACCCCGGGATTCTCCGGCGCCGACCTCGCAAACCTTATGAATGAAGCGGCGATTCGCGCAGCTCGAGAAAATCGGAAGATAATCATCCAGGAAGACCTGTTCGAATCAGTAGAAAAAGTAATCCTAGGACCAGAACGCCGGAGCCGAATCATTTCCGATCGAGAGAAAAAAATTACCGCCTATCACGAGGCAGGTCATGCGTTAATCGCCGCTTCCCTGAAAGAAGCTGATCCCGTCCACAAGATCTCGATTATTTCCCGCGGACGAGCAGGTGGATACACGCTTAAACTCCCCACCGAAGACACCCGGCTCCGCACGAAATCACAGTTCCTCGCTGAACTTGCGATTATGATGGGCGGCTACACCGCAGAACAACTTATCTTCGGCGATATTTCAACCGGCGCATCGCACGACCTGAAAGAAGCATCGGAACTCTCACGCCGGCTCGTTACGAAGTTCGGCATGAGCGAACTCGGCCCCATCACATTTGGAAAATCAGAGGAGATGATCTTCCTTGGCAGAGAGATTGCAGTTGAAAAGAATTATTCGGAAGAGGTAGCTTCAAAGATAGACAAAGAGGTGCAGCGCTTCATCGCGCTCGGCTACCAGACCGCGAAAAAAATCTTAGATACACGAAAAAAGGTACTGGATGCGATCGCGGAAACCCTCATGCAAAAGGAAACACTCGAACAAGAAGAGTTCAATGCAATCCTCGAACCGTTCAAACTGAAGCCGCTTACGATGACGGGGTAAGCGCACCTTCCTAGTACTAAAAGAAAAATGCCCTGTGGTGCAGGGCATTTTTTTTGGTGGGCCAGGATGGACTCGAACCATCGATCGCCGAGGTATAAGCTCGGTGCTTTAGCCACTAAGCTACTGGCCCGTCCCCTCTTTCATACCGCATTCGCTGATAAGTCGCAAGGATTTTCTTGACAGCTTTTCCAACACACGATACATCTGTAATTAGATTTTTGAAACCTCTAGCGCGGCTTTGTCCGCAGGAAGAAAAATCGCGATGAGCGATCCGAAACACGAATGGCGGGGTACGATTACCATCGGTTCGTTCGAACTTGCGGTACGTGCCTACCCGGCATTCGGGCAGGCAACCGCACCCACGCTCTACCAGGTTCACCGAGACCCATGTACTCCTCACAAGGCGAAAGCCGCCGGGAAAAAGGATCGCACGAAACGCAGCAAGGCTTCAGCGGATGCAGGTGCGCCCCGCGGTCGCGTGCTCTCGCAACCGGTATGCATGCGCTGCGGTAGCGCCTTGAAGCCCGACGAGATCGCGCTCCAGATCACCATGCCGAAAGGTGCAGCGGTTTGCCTCGAAACGAACGACCTCGACGCGATGAGCTTCGAGAAAAGTGAACGGGTCATCGCACGTCTCGCTTCTGCAAATGATCGTACGGTGAATGCACTCGGATTTGATCGACGCCTCTACCTCCTTCCCGAACCCGTATCCGTGGAGGACTACTGGATTATCTTCACGGCACTCCAGGAAACCAATCGCATCGGTTTCATCCCGTTCATTGCGTTGAAGAGCGACCGCGCGTATGTGGCAACCGTGCGTCCCATCGTGATCCCTGTGGATCTCTTTGGGGATTCTTCTGTAACCATGCCACGCGAGATACTTGTTCTCGACTGCCTGGGAGACACCGACAAGCTGAAGGATCCAATGGAACTGTCGAGCTATCCAGGGAAGTCAAAGATCGAACGAATCAAGCTCGACCACGTGAAATCGACTTTCACTGGACGACTTATAGATCCTATCGATCCCGATGAATGCGTAAACCCGAGAACCGCTTACATTCTGCGTGCCGTACGCCGCGCCCGTCGCCGTGCTCTTGCTAAGTCCTAGCGATCGTCTACCGCCCCATTCTGGCTTTCCGGAGTGGGGCGAAATTCTTTTACGCTTGATACTACGATACAGATAAAGATACAATTCACGGGTACTCAAAAAAATAAGCGCGCTTAGCTCAGTGGTAGAGCGACTCGTTTACACCGAGTAGGTCGGGGGTTCGATCCCCTCAGCGCGCACCATGAAAAGTTCTGCATAATCCGGCAATTCGGCAATTGCCGAATTATCTTTTGCCGCATTAACCTTTTCTAAAGAATTTCCTTTCGTAGTTTGACATAAATTAATTTAGAGTGTGAAACATTCTGACAAACACTGTTTTTCCTATAGTGCGACAAACATGCGTAAAACAAGCGTTTTTCGAATTGCTTCGTAATATGTGTTCGCCGGCAAACACTTTGCAACAAAAAATGACTTATTTTATTTTGTGAGCAATGTTTGCCGTAGAACACCGCCTACATACTTCCTTAACTAAAGGAATGCTTCTTTATAGATCTAAATTGCAAAAGATAACTATCGTATACAGCGTTTCACGGCAAACATGTCACGCATAAATCGATTTCGCATGCCAGTTTGTATTCA
>JBBTVP010000040.1:0-1763 GCA_038063175.1 Patescibacteria group bacterium | reverse complement strand
AATTTAAAAGTTATTTTGGTACACTCACTATTTCCGCCAAAAAAGACGGCAATCTTTGTCACCTCATCAATGGACTTATGAGTCATATTTCGGATAGTATATAGACGTTAAAGATCGGCTGGGTAGCTCAGTGGTAGAGCAGGGCTTTCATAAGGCCAAGGTCGTGAGTTCGATTCTCACCCCAGCCACCTGAACATCACTTACTCACAGTTACCGTTGCAAAAACGGGTTTTTTCCGTATAATAAGGGCGATCCGCCATTTGGCGGACCATTTCAATTCAATGCTGTTTTCCACGATCGCGATTTCACTCAAAGCCGAGGAGCTTTTCCATGTCGGCGCATTTCCCGTAACAAATTCGGTACTCCTTGGCGTGCTCGTGTTTGGAGTCCTTGCATTTCTCGGGTGGAATTTCCGGAAGCGGCTCGCGGAAGTGCCCTCGGGCATTCAGAATCTCCTCGAATTTTTCCTTGAGGGGCTTCTGAAAATTATGGATTCGGTGCTGGGAAGCCGGCAAAAATCCGAGAAATACTTACCGCTCGTCGCGACTATTTTCCTTTTCGTGATGCTCGCGAACTGGATGGGGCTTTTGCCGGGAGTCGGTTCAATCGGCTTGAATGAGGTGCGCGAAGGGCACGCGGAATTCATCCCACTTTTTCGTGCGCCTTCTGCAGATTTGAATTTCACGCTTGCCCTCGCAGTGATCACCGTTTTTTCTATTAACCTGTTTGGAGTCCTTGCGCTTGGGTTCCGGAAGCACTTCGGAAAATTTTTCACACTCAAAAATCCGATTTACACCTTCGTCGGCCTTCTTGAATTTATCGCAGAAATTGCTAAAATGGTTTCGTTCTCGTTTCGGCTCTTCGGGAACGTGTTCGCGGGTGAGGTACTCCTCATTATCATAGGCGCACTTGTGCCTTATTTTATTCCGTTACCGTTTCTTGTGCTTGAGATATTCGTGGGGTTCATCCAGGCGTTTATTTTCTCGATGCTTACCCTTGTCTTCCTTGCGATTGCAATCGCGGAGGAAGGGCATGAACATTAAATAAAGGTCGTAAGAATAATTAACGATAAACAATAAAAAATAGACAATAGACAATCAACAATGGTTCATTGGGAATTGTATATTGTAAATTAACGTATGGAAGGAGAAACACTGAAGCTGTTTGCAATCGCTGCGGTTATGGCATTCGGTACCATCATGCCGGCACTCGGCATTGGATGGATTGGATCGAAAGCAATGGAGGCCATGGGCAGGAACCCAGAGGCCGCGCCAAAGATTCAGACTGCAATGATCTTGGTTTCCGCGTTCGTTGAGGCAATCGCGATCTACGCCTTGGTCGTCGCACTCATTCTGAAGTTCGTGTAACGGCGCTTTGCGCCTCCTGCGATGCCAATATACTAATGCATACTAATTATGCGAATATCTGTTCGCTATTAGTATCATTCGAATGAATTTGTAGATTAGCATCGCACTCATTCGTATGTCTGAACTCATCGAAAAGCTTGGCATTGATTGGAAACTCTTGCTTGCGCAAGGGGCTAACTTTCTGATCATTCTCGCCGTGCTTCGCTTTACGCTCTATAAGCCGCTCATCCGGATTCTCGCGGAACGGCGGGCGAAAATTGATCAGGGTCTTCGGGATGCGGCGCAAGCAGGGAAGCGCCTTGGTGAAGTTGAGGTGCTTGGCAAGGAGCGGCTCGCGACAGTAGAGAAAGAAGCTGTGAAAATTGCGGTCTCTTCCAAATCTGATTCTGAAACTTT
>JBBTVP010000039.1:0-6136 GCA_038063175.1 Patescibacteria group bacterium | reverse complement strand
TGAGATTCGTGAACGAGAAAAACGCGACGCGAACTCCACGAACTTCTATGATCACTGGATCGTTTGCGTCGCGGTAGCTTGCCCCTGCACCAACTCCCTTTATCCCCCAATCCCGAAGAAAACCCACGGTATCTTGAAGTGCGTCGGCTCCCCAATCCCACATGTGGTTATTCGCAAGCGAGAGCACGTCGAACCCCGCGAAGCTCAACCCATCGAGCGCCTTTGGATTCGCACGGAATGAGTAGATGCTCCCTTGGTTTTTGCCCCGGGATGAAATTGGATTTTCAAGATTTCCCACAAGAAGATCGGCGGCGCGGAGTTCATCTGCAATCTTTTCAAACGGGTACCGGTAGTCACCATTTCCGGCTTTTTGAATGTAGTACTCGACGCCCCGCGAAAGCATGATGTCGCCCACAAAAAGAAGTTCGATTGGTTTCACTGCTTCAGAATCCGCTTCTCCTTGCCCAGGAAGATTCGAGGCAACCTCGGCGCGGAGCGTATAAGGAGAAGAAAAATTTACTGATGCATCCTGCAGGAACCGCGCGTACGCACCGGAAAGAAACGCCACTACCAGCAACGGTAGGATTAATAATATTTTCTTTCCGATCATAGAGAAAAACAATGCCCTGCTATTAGAACACTTCTAATGCATCTGTTTGGGGTAGCAGCTCATCCCCAAGACTTAACGGCTCCTGAAGCGAAGCCGGGCACGGTTCATTCTTGATATCGTAGAGAAGGCAGGGATTCTTCGCCACGAACGAAACGAATCCGATGACAAGCGCAGTCAAAAGCAATAGAGGAGCCACTACCCCAAGCACGGCACTGAAGATAAAAAATCCTTTTCCACGTTCATTCACCGGAGCTCCCGCGAGCTCTGGTTTTATCGCTTTCAGGTTTTGGTAGATCACCCACAGGTACGTAATAATGAATGAGATAAAGAAAAATTGGAGTATCGAGATTACAATTACTTCTGCTGGTGATGCTGCTGATCCTGGCGCTTCAGTCTGAGCCCCTAATTCAAAACCGAACGCTATCACAATCATTACTAACGCAATCAAAATACCAAGGAGCACAAACCGCAAGAACACCGGCCACCAAAGGCCTCGCACATACTCCTTACTTCGGAGAAGCACCTCCATGCCACGAGCACTGCTATCGAAAAAAATGAATTGGCCGAAAATAAACCATATCGAAAACACGATTGCGGGAATGAGTGCCATCACCATACCCCCCACGGTGATAAGATTCACAAGGATCGCCACCCATAGATAGGGAAAGAAAATTCTCGTGCTTTCCCGATAGCTTGTCGCGGCATCTCCTCCGCGAACCGCAACAATGAGCGCTATGTACGCAAGAAGGTTTACAGCCGTAGTCACGATAATCGTAATAACGGTCGCGAGACGATTGCCTTGCACAAACAACCCTCCGGCTCCAAGCATGATCGGGGGTGCAATGACCGCCATGAATGTTAAAAACCGATTCCGATAGAGTGCGAACGTATCTTTAAAGAGGGTGCCGATGGGTGCGAGCCGTTTCTCTCCTCCCTGCGGTAGCGCTATTTCCATAATTCTGATTAAATCACATTTCGAAGATTCTTACTAAATCCGCAAAGCTCACCGTTCCTTCAACATTTCCATCAGCTTTTCCTCCCCGAGCGGCTTGTCCTTTTTTTGAATTTTCAGACTTTCTTTTATTTCAGACCAGTGATTTTTGTTGAGCCGCCAGTTGATGAGGAAAATAATCGCCATTGCGAGGAGCGCTCCAATCCCCGCGAGTGCCATATCTTTCTGCGCGTCCCAGATATCTCCCTGGGCACCCAAGAACGCGATGCCCGCACTTTCATCTACCGCTATAACCGCAAGCCATTCGATGATTTCATAGGCGGCAGAAAATGAAAGAGCAACATCGAGCGGAAGGTAATATCCCCAAAATCCTTTTGCTCTCGTGATCCGCACGAAGACTTCGCGGATTGGATACGCGAGCAAAAATCCGAACGAGAAGTGGACGAGCCGGTCGTACATGTTGCGATCCGCTCCGAACCAATCCTCAAGCGTAAACCCGAATGGCACCTCCGCGTAGGTGTAGTGAGAGCCAACCACATGGAGCATCATAAAAATGGTGAGGAGTGTATAAGAAACACTCGAGAGCTTGAAGTACCGGCCCGAGATAAGAATCAAGGGGACGAAAATAAAGACGAGATAGTTCTCGAGAAGCCAGTCGTGAGGAAAAAGCGGATTCACCGCTGCCCAAATCCACACTGCCGCGAACGCGAGGAGGAGTACTTTTTGGTAGCGGGTCATGCCAAGCTGTAATGAGAAATCTATTGGAGTTTAATTAAATTGCCTTTACGATTTCTTGTATGTGCCTCACTAACGTACTTATATACCTCCTACTTAACGGCTTCTCCCAATTCGACGATCCAAAAGACTCATGGTAAGAATCGTAGACTTTTCATGAGATCGTCGCTTGATTGCTGCAGCATCTTTTGTTGGTTAATAATTTGATCTTCGAGACCTCGAGGGATATAACCATCATAAGATGTAGATCCAATCGTCAACTGAACAATTACATTGGAAGCATCCGGGACAGTATAACTACGCTCGAAGTATTTTCCAAAAAAGTCTTTCCCTGCATATCCTTCATCGTAGTAGCAACCGCTCTCTGTCCCCTCATAATCGGCACAGAACGGTTCGCGAACGCCGACACTACCATCTTCGGTCTGAAAGCTTAACGATGGATCCCCCGAACAACATGCGGTACGAGCATCTTGAAAAGATTTTGAATTGGCGTATCGGGTCGCTGTAAGAAAGACAGAAAATACCACTTTTTTTGCCTCTGGTGCACTCTTTGGGGAATACGTAATTTCTGAACGGTGAAGTTGGAGGTTTAGAATATTATTTTTATTGCTCATTACTCTAGGTATGAAGGTTTCTGGATACTGGAATTCAAGCCCATATTCTCCATTGCGATACGTTTGTAAGGGCTGTGGGTAAACAAAAAGATTCTCTGAAAGACGTTGAGCTGACGTGGGATACCAACCCATTCTTCCCCAAGCATTCCTGTATTCACACAAAAAACCAGTCCTAACTTCGCAATCTGTTTGCGAGAGAGGATCATAGTAACGCATCGGCGGCTTGTATATTTTCAAAACAAAGTAAATGACTCCGCCGACAAGAGCTAGAGCAATAATAATGAGAATGATACGTAGCGAGCGCTTCATAGAAACTTTATACCGCTAACCTTGAAAGAAGTTAAGAAGAATATATAGAAAATCACGAGTTGCAAAGAAAATCAAAGTAATTATTGCAACAACTCCTACTATAAGTACAAGTTTCTTGTTGCTGAATGATCCGGTGATTAAAAATTTGAAAAAATATGTATAGAGTAATACCGCCACGAATGAAATAGAGAGAATAATTGGCCCAAAAAAGATGATGGGTATTAGACATTCTCCCACGGGAGTACAAAGAGAAAAATGGATTCCGAACCAAGCAGCGGCACCTGACAAGACCGAAATAATACCTGTCATCACATGGTAGAAATTCGATTGTTCTCTATTCCGCACTCGATAGGTACGATACGTACTTACCAACAGTAGTATCCCCAAAAGAGCAATCACATTCGCAACTCCTAGCTTATATCCCATAAAAGGGGAAGATGCGATTGATGCCTCACGCCATGCGGTAAATTGCACAAAAACAAAAAAGAGAATTAAGACGGTAAATATTATCCAGAAAATGCGTCTTGCCTTAACTGAATCTTGATCCATAAAATTTAAAACACCTCTATTATATCATCTGCGCTACCGCTTACATATGTTTCACTAACGTAGAGACATACCCTGTTTCGTTGCTGCACCACGAGACCATAAATTTAGAAAAACCTCGCTATTTGTCGTACCTTCATTATTGAGGCATGTTTGCCTTTTTGCAAGCTATACAAAAGTTATCGCTCTTTCCCAAACTCCAACACTTCAGAATTTCGAATGAGGATAGTTCTATTCGTAGTAGCTGTTAATCCTTTATTCGGAGCATTTTCAAATCCTAGATAGATACAGATCACTTTCCTTTTTCTAAGCTCTTGAATTGCTGGCTGTAAATCAGAATCGGAGCTTCCTATAATCGCTTGTTTTAATCCACCATCGCACGCCTTACTTACCATATCCACCGCAATTTTCACATCAACTCCTTTTTCTTTAAAGGTTAAAACTTCTTTTGTGTTTCCGAGAAGTCCTTTTACTCGTTCCATGTGTCCCCGTACTCTTCCTGCAATTACTACGCTATAACCTTTTTGTTCTAGCGATGTTTTTAATAATCTCCTCTCTTCAATGAGCTGCTTTGATTTTTCTTCGGTTTCAGGATGTTTTTCAAGTTTTGCGAAATAAAAAACAACTTGTTGTATTGGTATTCCTTCTAACACTTTACTTAACAAACCTTTAAAGTCGTACGTATGCCAAATAGGTTTGGGTTTATTAGCATTATCGAAAACCAATTTAATTGATTTCCTGAAATTCTCGCCATCGATAAAAGCTATGGTCTGCATACGTTCCATTATAGAGAGATTTTAACAATGTAAAACCCCAGCGGACCTTGCGGCTGGCTGGGGCGTTTATGCACCTACTATAACAACCAGCTTTTAGATTTGCAACGTAGGGTGTGAATATTTCGATATTTTACTGCTATTCTTCGTAGAGCAGATTATGGCAGTTTGTGGCGGATAAAAGCGGATTGGCAGGCGAGTAAAGAACTTTTGTCGAGGTCTTAAGGCAATGGCGCGGGTTTTTGCAACGGCAATCCGGTCCCAACCATAGGAAGACTCTGGGATCTTCCGAGAATGGCTTCTAGTTTAATATAACACCAGTTACTGTAAACGGCACGGTATTCGAAATACCGTTCGCGTTGGTAACGGTAATCGTGTAGTTCCCCTGGGTAAAGCCATACGCAGTTGGTATTGATGGCGGGGGAGGCGGACATTCCGGTAAAAAGCAGGTGTATTCTTGAATGCCCTGATTCGGCAAAGTGAAGGAGAGCGTTTTACCATCAGACGAAGAAGCTGAAGGATAAGAGAATGGATATATGGGTTCGACAACTCCAACACGGACAATTGCCTCGCCGGTTGATGCAAACCTAATAGTATTGTTGGTAGGGGTGAATCCGGATCCCCGCACCGTGATTATCGCCGTCGTAGGGATAACACCGCTCGTCGGTTCAATGCTCGTAATGGAAGGAGCAATGGATGAAGTTCCAATCGTAAAAGCTGCCTCGCTTATATCCTCTGCAATTACCTTCGCGGTAAAGGCAGTAGGACAACTGACGCCTGTGCAGGGTTCGCGATCATAGAGGCGCAACCGAATACGATACGCGCCAAGAGGAACGGCGGTTTTTGCTCCTGAACTATCCACCACGGATTCAATGGTCCAAGGGAACTCATTTTTAAAATAGAGCGTAGATCGTATGACCGCGAGATCTCCGATAAATTGTCCCGCGGCATTTTCAAGCGAGATACGCAGACGCGTATCAACTGGGAAATTTTGGAGTGACCAGTTGATTTTCTGTGACTCCCGAACACCCCAGGCCTCACCTCCATTCGGAGTAATTAAGGTGAGCGATGTTGAAGCAGGCATGGCGGCTATCGCTGCCCTTGTTTTTGGTCCAACGCACGGGCAGGTTGGAGAGATGCCGTGCGCCGTTTGCCATTCAACAGTCGCCGCTCCGGTGAGATTGCCGAAGTAGCCGGGAGCTACGCCCGAATCAAACACGGCTTTGAGAGCCGTTGCTTTTGGCCCGCTATTCGCAGAAACAAGAATGAATTGCCAAGAGCGGACTTCGAAATTTGTCGTAGCGTCTGTCGCACCGATGCCGAAACTCATTGTGATTGCCTTCAAGATAACAGGAGAGGTGGCATGCACGGCACCCGAAGTTGTTATTAATACACCAACGACAACTAAGATGATAGTAATTGGCGCGAATCTTTTTCGGGTTATATTCATGTTTTTAGTGTACCCCCCCCCGACGCGATTACACAAGTTTCGCAACTGCTTCAACGTGACGAACCAACGTGGCCACATATCCCCATTCGTTGTCGTACCACGAGACCAAATGCCAGAAAAACCTCGCTTGTCGTCGTTGTATTCATT
>JBBTVP010000038.1:0-2061 GCA_038063175.1 Patescibacteria group bacterium | reverse complement strand
TAAGAAGTTGCTGAAACCTTTGTTTCATTTCAGGTTTGACATATCTTATATAGCAATGCTACTATATATACAGTTCGTTTACGTTTAGACCTACAACAACCTCGGAGGTTTGCCAGTGAACGCTTGGATTGTAGCGGGAAGCGCCATTGGACTTTTGGCGTTCGTCCCGCTCGCGAAGCAGATCATCCGAGGGGAGATCCGACAAAACTTCGCGACGTGGATACTCTGGACCGCTATGGATGGAACAGCCGCCGTGACGATCATCGCACAGAAGGGGAACTTTCTCCTTCCCGCGGGCTACTCGCTCGCATGCTTCGTAACGGCACTACTCATCTTGCGATCGAAAACCTTTGCGTGGACAAAGTTCGAGACGATGGTGACGTTTCTGGTAACCATTTGCCTCGTCGTGTGGTACTTCTCCGGTGCTTGGATGGCGACCATTGCAAGCACAGCGGCAATGCTCATCGCAGGAGTGCCGCAGCTCCTCGAGACCTACCGGAAACCCTGGGACAGTCCCTTCACCGTCTACGCAATGTTTACCATCGCACCCATCTTCTCGATGCTTGGAGGAAGGGGATGGACCATTGAGGAGAGACTTTACCCGGGAGCTCTCTTCGGTTACAGTGCGCTGATCGTTTTTTTCACCGTGCGGAAGTTCTGGCGCACAAAGCCAACGCAACCGTAAACCGGTTGCAAGGTAGTAAAATCAAAGAGCCCCTGGTATTCGCCGAGGGCTCTTCATCTTTCTACGGGGGATAGGTGTTCGATTTTACTTTCGGTTTACTATATCTGTCGCACAATATACCTTTTACGACACAATATAGATTTGAGCGGGTTGTTTTCTCAATACTCCACTTCCCTGCCGATTCAATTTTATCCGGACGCTAATGCGGAAGTTTTGTAAGTGATCGATAGAGATGATAAAAAAATTTATTTATCGGATAATCCCACGCACCTGGTTCTCTGATCTGTGTTCCTCCAAATCCTTCCTTAAAGGATGTAATTCCTTTCCAGCCGGATTTTTCTCGGCTCACTCCCCAGAGGTCAAATTTTGTCCGTCCGTCTGCTTTTGCGAACTGAATTGCTTTCCATAGGGCTAACGAAGGTGCATTATACCGTCCGTAGCCCGTTCGCGAGGCCGAATACAGGTAAATGGCCTCCTTACCGAAAAGAAGGATAATAGAGGCATTTATAGGCGTTTTTTCTAGATACGATGCCGCAACTACGGTTTTAAGGTCTCCATAGAGCGCAAAAAGCTCCCGGTAGTAGTTTTCTGGATAGTTTTTAAGGTCATGGCGCTTCGCGGTTTCTTCAAAAAGGTCCCAGAAGACATCAAAGGCGTTTTGTTTGTCGTGTTTGTCGCTAATGAGACGAACGGTGATACTCCGACGTTCCGCAGTTCGTATCGCGTACCGGGTATCGTGCTCCATCTCTTTTAAGAGTTGAACTTCTGGGTTTTTAAGATCGAGAATTCGCGTCTCGTGCGGCTGGACGGGATTTGCTTTTGTAAAACCAAGGGCTTGCAGTGCAGTACTTGCTTCCGGGGCATTCATGTAATCCGGTTCTACGCGAATAGAAATCGCCCTTTCGGGTTCTTTTGCTAAACGCTCCGCGCTTTTGCGGCGAAATTTTTCGAACACATTACCGAGATCTGTATTTCGCCTTACCACGGGTCCTCGCGGCGCGTACCAGTAGCCGCGATGGAACGGAAGTGTCTGCCAAATAAAGAGCGCAACGAAATCGTCATCTGCGACGCGTACAATCTTTTTCCCGAGTGTTTCCTGAAACACGCCCCATTCCCACGACTGGAGTGGCGATCCAGATTCTTCCCGGACAAATGCGTTCCACGCCGCCGGATTTAAAAAATCTATCATTAGTTCAAGAAGGAGCTCGTTCGAGATACTGTTGTGGATTCAGGTCACCGCCCACCGGCATGAGACCACATGAGCGCGAAGTCTTCATAGCAAAAGTAAGGGAGCTCCATACGGTGAAGTGGAGATGTGACCCGGTTGCCCACCCGGTGCGGCCCATGTAGCCGATGGTTTCACCGCGGTTAACCCG
>JBBTVP010000037.1:0-5745 GCA_038063175.1 Patescibacteria group bacterium | reverse complement strand
TCCGAGAGGGTGAGGGACGGAAACGGCGCGGTCTGCAAAATGCAGACCGCGCCGTGTTCTTTTCCTAGAACCTAAACCCTACGGCCCAAGGCCTATAACCTAACCCCTATTTTTATGTATGCCGTCAATGATGCCGTACTTTTTGGCTTCCTCCGCGGACATAAAGAAATCTCGGTCTACATCTTTTTCAATTTTGGAAAACGGTTGCCCGGTATTTTTAGCCAACATTTTATTCAGTAATTCCCGCAGCTTGATGATCCTCTTGGCGCTGATTTCAATATCCGAGGCCTGACCTTCCGCGCCACCGTGGGGCTGGTGAATCATGACTTCCGCGTTGGGGAGGGCGTAGCGTTTACCTTTAGCGCCGGCGGAGAGAATAACCGCGGCGGCGGAAGCGGCCATGCCGATGCAGACGGTAGAGACCGCCGGCTTCACATAATCCATAGTGTCCAGAATGGCCATAGCCGAACTGACATGCCCGCCCGGGGAATTGATGTATAAATTGATGTCTTTCTTCGGGTCTTCGTTTTCCAGGAACAGGAGCTGGGCCACAATTAAATTGGCGGAGTCGTCATCAATTGGCCCACCTAGAAATACCACCCGCTCTTTAAGGAGACGCGAGTAGATGTCATAAGCGCGTTCGCCGAATTGGGACTTCTCTAAAACTGTGGGTACGAGATACATAGGTGTTACTAATTACCAAAACATACTACTGGAGGCGGGCTTCCTTGTCTAACTTGCCTCTAACCCGATGGTAATTTTGTTCTTTTTCCTATAACACTAAAACATTATATATAATGTTTTAGTGTTATGAATCATGTGATTCTAGACAGGTGTAGTAATATAGTAGGAATGATAAAGGAACTTCAGGACTTCGGTTTGGGAGAGAAGGAGGCCAAAGTTTATGCCGCGGCTCTAGAACTTGGGCCGGCGACGGCTGACCAACTGTCCAAACATTCTAAAATTCTCCGCCCAACAACTTATGTTCAGCTTCAGTCCCTAATGAAGAAAGGTTTAATGAGCACCTACGAAGAGGGCAAGAAAACTTTTTTTGCACCAGAGTCTCCCGAACTACTAAAGCGGCTACTTTCTAAACAAAAAGACGAATTGAATTCTAAAGAGCACGAGCTTGCAAATTTTTTGCCAGACCTCCTACGGCAGTTTGAAGGGGCGGGTGAGCGACCAGTGGTGAGGTTTTATCCTGGGAAAGAAGGAATAACCACTACGCGAGAAGAGGTATTAAAAACAAAAGATAAAAAAAGTTATGTGATTTTTTCTTATGATAAACTTTCAAATATTTATTCTAAGAGTGAACTTGAGAATTATTCTATGGCACGTAAGGCGTTGGGCATTCTCTCAAGAGGAATATATGTCAACAAACCACATTTTGATAAGGCAAGTCTAGACAGTTTGACGGAACGTAGATTTCTCAAATCAGACTTGCTAAATCTATCAATAGATATATCCATTTTTGACGATAAAACTGTCCTCCGAAGTTTAGAGGGCAAACTTTTTGGGGTTGTAATACAAAGTGAACAAATAGCATCAAACATGAAAATGATTTTCAATTATCTCTGGGAGAACTCACAAGGCCCTGATAGTTAAATAATTGAGCCGGGGGCGTAGTTATATGCCCCCGGCTCTTTCTTTTCGAACGGCTATTCGCCGTCGCCGCCCCCACCCGGGGCGAGATTTCGGAGCTTCATGGCTCCTTCTCCTTTTCAATCCGCGGCTAACTGCCGCTTGCAGCCCCGAAGTTAGCGGGCTCGGGAGTACCCGAGACGCCAGGCCTCCCTCCGGCCCAGAAAGGTGCGTCCGAGGGAAGTGTAGCATAGTCAAAGATTTTAGTCAAATGTAAATCCAAGTAATAGATATTTTTGTCATATGAAATTATCTTGCTATATTAATAATATGGCCTTATTTATAGGTTTTTTATAGGTAATAAAGTATAAAGTGTCAAAAGTGCTTGACAAAAAAGCAAATCTGACTATAATGTCCAAGTCAATGAGTTTTGACAGGCGCAAGCCCTCGACCCTTGAGATTTGAATATGGATTAAAGGTTCGAAAACGGGAGGCGTATGCTTCCTCCGAACCCAGCTGAACATTGGTTCTATAGGCCGGAATGGCCCACCCTCAAACAAATATTGGGTGCCAGAGTCTTATTCGGCTGGGCTGGAGGGGCCAGGTGGATCCCGAGTACTTTTGGTCTTCTCCGGGTTGGTCACCTGGGGCACCACTCAGACGTGAGAGGTGGTCGGTTCTCGAGAGCCGATAAAGAAGCTTGTTCTAAGCGCGACAGGTCTCCACAAGAGACCAGTTGAAGGAACCAGCCAAGGTGGAATGGCTGTTGGGTAGTTAACCAGCTCAAGAAGGGAGCGTACCGAGAGGGGTTCCCGTCACCTAATTTCTTTGTTCTTTATTCCGGGCAACCTTTGGTTGCCCATCTTCTTGAGTCAGTGAAGGATTCGCTGGCTCAAAGAGATGGTTAAGCCCCACGACCTTTGAGGGTGGGGAAGTCGTCATACTGGCGCAGATGTAAGGAGGGCCACATGGTCTACTACATTATCAACGGAATCGTTTTCCGCTCCCGTGCGGAGGCGATCGCCTACAAAACCAGCAAATAATAGCTGGGCGGGGCCGGATTTCACAGCTTGTACGTACAAGTTCCGGTACACCACCTGATTCTCTTGTGGAATAGAGATAAGGTTGCCACATAGCCCTGTGGTGTAAAAGTACGGGCAAGAGTTTTTGTCACCGTCTGCACTTTAATTAAGCAAACGGAGAGCCTGGGGAAGCAGAGCCCTCGGACTGGAGATTACCGGTCCGTAAGCACATTAGTTTTTCTATTTCTGAGACGAGAGGTTGTGGTTTTGCAC
This sequence comes from Patescibacteria group bacterium, assembly GCA_038063175.1. Taxonomy (GTDB): domain Bacteria; phylum Patescibacteriota; class Minisyncoccia; order UBA6257; family 1-14-0-10-40-38; genus JBBTVP01. Next base: position 2,869 of record JBBTVP010000037.1, on the reverse strand, counting down.
CACCCCTCTCGTCTCCTTTTTTGAGAAAGCGAATGGTCGTTTTCTCAAACCAAGGAGAGTCGATATGAACTTCGTTAACCTGACGCCGCACCCCGTGCGACTGCGTCGCAACGCGGCCAACAAAGCCGCGGAAGCGGACGCGGGGGATATGGTTCTCCCATCTTCCGGTTCGTGCCGGGTGTCTGCCAACCCGGGTGAGAAGCTCGGCGAGGCAGAGAGCGTCGCCCTTTACGCGCGCACGGCCTACGGTGAAATCTATGGCCTCCCGTCACCGGCTCCCGACACGCTCTATATCGTGTCGGTGATGTTAGTGGGTCGGGTCCTGGAGCGGGAAGACTGCTTTATTCCCGGCACCGGTCCGAAGGACGGAGCAATCCGGAATTCGGAAGGCCAGATTTTCGCTGTCACTCGCCTTGTACAGGCGTAAAAATGTACCAGCATTACCCATGCTGTGAGTGGGGATCCGCGTGAATACATAAGCGCGGGCGAGACCACATGGGTTCGGGCGAGCGTGGCGGTTCTTACCGCGCGCTCGCCTTCTCTCTTGAAATCGCGAAATGGTTCGTGCTTTCAAACCGAGGAGGTTCGTATGGGTGACAAGTACGAACACTTCTGCGTTCAGGTGGAGTGTGAGACCGCCGAGGCCGCAATAAAGCGGTTGGTGCGGGCTCTCTCCGCGCGTGGAGTGGAGGTGCTACCTCAAGAAATTGAGGATGCACGGAGGTCCGCGTGGGCGTTGTCTTTCTACCGAAATTTTGGATAGACGACGCCCACAGTCTCAAGTTCGCTTGAGACTCTTATTCAACACCGATGAAGCGCGGCATACTGCTTGCGCATGGATGTTGATTGGAGAGATAAATGGTGATGCGGGTTGAGAAGAATATTCTCAAGGTTCTCAACCTTGCGAATATTAAAGACGTAGTCGTCGTAATGAACCGCGCTAACCTCAACATAGGCGAGCGCCGCGCTCTGGAGGAGTTCTACGGCATCGGCTGCCGGCCTCGTTCCAACGGATATACTGCGGCAGCTGAAGGGCTACAACCTTCTTCTGTTTGCGCGCGGCGGCTCCGGGCTCTACGCAAGATGGGTGCCGCCTCGATAGTCTTTCGCAAAAATGGAGAAGTGGCGGCCGGCATGGGAGGGAAAAAACTCGAGGGCGATACTTAATCGCCCCCTTTCTCCAGCGCATCAATGGTGGTGCCCTGAAGGTGAGGGAGGAGAAAATGTTCGTCGAAATCGAATACTTCAAAACCTTCGCCGAGGTTGCGATCTTGTACGGCCGCCACGGCGGCCCCGTTCTAAAGGTTTTTAGTAGGACCGAATACGGGAAGAAGTACAAGGTCAAAGCCACTGCCTTCGCGGACTATATTGCGAAGAGTAATGGCGGCCTGCGCGTCCAGTACTCCGGTTCTGATCACCCTCTTGGTCGCCCGGATCGTGACTGGAAGGCACAGCGCCGCATACAGTGGAACTAACCTCGGCATAATTGCACCGAGCAATCTCTCGGGACATTCTTCTGCGGTCCAAACGCAGAGGAGACGTCGGCGTTTACCCGGCTAGAGTGGGGATCCTCGAAAGAGGGCGAGACCACATGGATTCGGCGGGCATTCTCTTTATGCCCGCCTCCTTCTAGAGTCAACGAATGGTCGTTGGTTCTTTGGGAAAATGGAGGGGAGTATGATTAAAAGAATCGTAGGAGTCATCTGCCAGGATTCAAACGACGACTTTTTTATTACTTATGTAGGGGACGAGGACAATAAAGTTTGTTTAAATCGGGATTTTTTAAACCAACTATATTTGAATCAGCCCATTTCCGAAGTCGATTTATCAGTGCGTACGATGAACTGTCTCATTAATATTGAGGTTAATTCACTTTCGGAGGCGGCGAAAATGGGCGCTCAAAAACTCCTCAATGCCCCCAATATGGGGAGAAGGAGTCTAAAAGAAATTAAAGATATTCTGGAGGCCCATGGTTCGAGACTCCCCGATTAGGTTTTCGCAGTTAAGCGGATCTGTACAAAATCCGCTTCTTTTTTGAGAACGCGACCGGTCGTTTTCTCAAACAAAGGAGTTTGGCATGAGCGATATAAGAATAGTCCGCGGTGTCGAATTCCATGGACTCGCGCAGCAGATCCTTTCTGAAGCTTTCAAATCCAAGGCGTCGTTTACGGTCGCAGTTGCGGCGATAGCAGTTCTTACGGGGGATCGCATTAGTTGTTGCGACGAAGGCATCGTCTTTGCCGAAGACCCAACTCGGGGTATCGCAACTCTTTCTCCAATGGGGGAGGACCATGATGGGACAGCGACAGTGGTTGGAGTGTTCGTTCGTCCCGCTGATCGCCTCCGTGGTTACGGGAAAATACTTCTTGAGGCCGGTGTTCGGCGCCTTATCGAGAGAGGTCACAACAAGATTCGCCTGGACCTGGTTTCTAAAGGCGGGAAATTCATCGCAGAATCGCTACCTTATGAACTGCGAGGATATCTTGATGTGCACGACTTCTCAAACTTTCAGCAGGGCGATATGTAATCGCCCCCTTTCTTGAGAACGCGAATGGTCGTTTTTTCAAACAAAGGAGAGTTTCATGTTGAAAACCTGCATCTGTTTTTTCTTCGGCTCCCTCTTCTTCGCCACCGGCTTTGCCGCGGCTGGCTCCCTCGTGACGGCTGCGGTTGGTCTCCCCGGGTGTGGGCTCTTTGCGGGGCGGTGTCCCGTGGAGTTCAACTACGGGCTGACTATGGCTCTTGCCATGAGCGTCATTGGGGGGTTCATCTTCTACTACCCCTTCGAGAAGGGGTGGGTCAGGCGCTCACGCGAGTGAGCGCCTATTCTTTTTCCAAAAACTCCAGGACTTTTTGGTGGCGGAGAACC
>JBBTVP010000036.1:0-9837 GCA_038063175.1 Patescibacteria group bacterium | reverse complement strand
AGGTTCGCAGGCACTACCGAAAAGTAAACGGCAAAAGAGTACTGGTTCGCGAACATCGGAAATCTACCCCGAATTAAGGTTCCTTGGAAAAGCTGATCGAGTAGGTAGAGCTTGCTCGGTTTGGGCGTGATGGGTGCCTAAAATCGAGCCCGCCATGCCTAACTGAAATAGCGCCCAAAAGATCGCACCGTCCATGAAAACACCTGTTTTGAATGGGTGTTTTCGTTTAACATTAGGGAAAAGCTAAATGCAAAAATATCTCAAATCCGAACAGGAATATATCGACCTTTGGGACCGCATTACCGTCGAGCATTGCCGCCACTGGGAAGAAATACTCAACAAGGATTCGACGCCGCTCATTCTGAAAGGAAAACAAATAAGCAAGAAAGGTCAAAAGAGCGCGGAGAAAATCATTTCCGGAATCGCGCTCTACTGCATATCCGGGCAGCAGCACGAACGGAAGGCGGAAACCATCCGAGAATGGATGCGGCGCGATGAGGAAAAGGATCGGCTTCTCGCGTCGACCATCGCTCCCGCGAATATCCGATGCCTCATCTGCCACAGTCTCATGACGGCGACATATAAGGATATCCACGATTGGGGGTTGGAGAAGCGAGAACGAATCCTCTTTATGTACGACTGCCCCCTGGGACATCTCCCCCGGCGAGCGTTTTTCGATAACGGTGAGGAGTGGAAGCGTACGATTCCAAAATGTCCGAAGTGCGAACACTCACTTACTGATACCGATGTGCGTGATGGCGATGTCATTACCACAACCGAAACCTGCGCTTCCTGCGGTTTTGCTCGTACTAGTACTCTCGACCTCACTCCGAAGACGGAGATAAAAGATAAGACATTCGAAGCAGATCGTAAGCGCTTCTGCTTCACCGAAGAACAAGGGAAGCAGTATTTTGACACGAAGATTCGCCTCGAAGCTTTCTCGGAAATTCTCAAAAAGGAACAAGAGAAGGAAAAGCACAAGGAGCTATACGAGAAAGCCGAAAAATTGAAGAAACTTACCGTAATCGAACTGGAGAAGCTCCTTGCTCCTGCTTTGGAGGTAGCCGGCTACGCGCGCCTTCAGTTCGGGATTCCCGATATGGGGAAAGACGTATTCCTGCCCTTTACGCTCCAAGATACGAAATCCGAACGAACCGATCGGGAAAGCTCCTATGACCTGGAACGCCTTCTACGGAAAACGCTCGCGGATACCAACTGGCGACTTATGAGCGAAGGCGTTTCCTATCGAGTCGGTTTTCTTTCAGGACGACTCCGAGCGTACGAGCGAGAAGATGACTTAGTGGAACTCATAAGAGTTAAAGAAAGAAAACGTAGCGATGAAAAAACACTGGAAGAAAAACTTTAGATCGAGGAACGGGCTTACGCCCGATAGTAACCGCTTCATCAGCGGGCTTACCCGCTTACTCATCCATTCCTCGATAATTCTCGTCGGATATAGATTCTGGGGGGCTGAAGTATTCGGCGATCCGTGGTTTTACTTAATTCACCTCATCGCTTACCTGCTTACCGGGGGATTATTTTATGCAAGCGGGTTTTGGCCATACTGGAAATTTCCACGCATATGAATTTCATTGCCCAAAACGGTGTTGCAAGAACCCTGAAATCAATCAATTTACGACAGGGTCAGCCATCAACAAAAGTCCCTATCGCGACCCAAACGGCTTCCGGTAAAACAATAAAATTTATCGGCTTCGTGACGGATGGGGAAAACATTGGTGGCAATTCTAAATGGTTTAAAACGGGAGAAGAAAATTACTTTTGGTCTGGGAATGTAGAGATGTCTGTCGATGTACCGTTAAACCCTCCAACGACTTCAATAGGATATTCACCCATCACGCCAGACCATCTTCGGAGCATCCTTCCTCGTCTCTCCGCTACAAAGATAAATGAATTCACCGATGCCCTCAATAGTGCCATGCAAGAATTTTCGATTAAAACTCCGCTTCGGCAATCCGCATTTATTGCTCAAACCGCACACGAATCTATCGGCTACTCCGCATTCATCGAGAATCTTAATTATTCAGCCGACGCACTTGTAAGAACTTGGCCGAAACACTTTACGCAAGAAACCGGACCTTTATACGCCCGCCAGCCAGAAAAAATCGCCAACCGTGCATATTCCAACCGTATTGGCAATGGAAATGAGGCGAGCGGCGACGGCTGGAAATACAGAGGCCGAGGCATCATTCAAATAACGGGCCGCGACAACTACAAGTCTTGTGGAATTGCATTGGGATTAGATTTAATAGCTTCACCTGAACTTCTTGAACAAACGTTGCATGCCTTCCGGTCAGGAGCGTGGTACTGGGATAGCCGTTCGCTCAATGCTTTCGCCGATGCCTCTGATTTTATCGGTATCACGAAAAAGATTAATGGCGGTACTATCGGTTTAGACGACCGGATGAAGTATTACGAAAAAGCAAAAACTGTACTAGGTATCGCTTGAAATGAGACAGTCTCAAAAAGGCCTTATACTGTCTCATTTGTCTCATTTTGACCCCGACCGAGATACCTCGAATCGAAACCTAGAACGACCATCAAGAAATCCTTATACTGCTTGCATACGGTAAGTTCTAGACCGCGACACACCGCAGTCAACATCTAAACATGAAAAACGAATACCGGATGAAGGCAGGCGTGTGGCTCTATCCGGGAATGGCCCATTCGACAAGCTTAGGGCAAGCTGGGGCTTGGTATTTTATTACCCTTCCGAAAAAAGAATCCGCGGAAATAAAAGAACGCTTTAAAGCGATGAAGCGTGGATGGGGATCTCTGCCGGTTACAGTTACTTTAGGAAAGACAAGTTGGAAAACATCAATTTTCCCGGAAAAGAAATCAGGAAGCTACCTTTTACCTCTCAAGGTCGAGGTGCGAAAAAAGGAAGGCGTGAAGAAAGGGGACACAGTAAGTTTTTCAGTTATAATTCGTATATGAAGAATATAAAGTTCGCAAACTTCGTAGTATTCATCATTTTCTTTGGTATCGCACTCATCGAAGCGCTCCAAAAAAAGAATTGGCTCGGAGCCGGACTTTTCTTAGCACTCGGCGTTCTCTCGCTTTGGGCGGATTTTAGGAAGAAATAGGTCTCGGGCTGTAATGGAAATTGGGTATACCGAGGGGTATACTTAATTTGTATCAACGGCTGTGAAGTTAAATTTTGATAAACAACTAGCAACGGGTTACAAAAGCGTATCGCAAACGGTGCGTGTTTTAACAGAGCAATGGGTTGGTGATTCAATTTTTTGTCCAAATTGCGGGCGAATGGATATAGATAGGTATCCAAACAATCAGCCCGTCGCGGATTTTTTCTGTTTGAATTGCAGAGAAGAATATGAATTAAAGAGCAAGCAAGATTTAATTGGTAGCAAAATTGTCGATGGCGCGTATCGTACGATGATCGAACGACTTACTAGTAGTAATAATCCTAATTTCTTCTTTTTAAATTACGATTTATCAGATTTGAAAGTAATAAATTTTTTTGTTATTCCGAAGCACTTTTTCGTTCCAGAAATTATCGAGAAGAGAAAGCCTCTTGCGACAACTGCACGTCGTGCTGGTTGGATTGGATGTAATATTCTTTTGCAAAGTATTCCGCAAACCGGAAAAATATTTTTTGTAAGAGATGGACGAGTTGAGCCTAAAGAAAGGGTACTAACTGAATGGCGAAAGACTCTTTTTCTACGAAAAGAAAAAGAAGTTGTTGCGAAAGGATGGTTGCTTGATATAATGCGAAGCATCGAAAAACTCGGGAAGCATGAGTTTACGCTTGATGATGTTTACGCATTTGAAAATGAGTTGAGTAAGCTTCATCCAGAAAATAGGCATATAAAAGATAAAATTCGTCAGCAATTACAGATTCTGCGTAATAACGGGTATCTTGATTTCTTATCACGTGGCTATTATCAACTTACATGAGGCCGTGAACTATCAAACTCTCCAATCGCAATACGATAGGATTCATTCCTACTTTAGAACTACCTGTGAACGTTTCGATTATTTGGATTGGGATGGAAAGATTTTACAGGTGTGGAATGGTGACACCTTGGTCGAAGCGTATTATCTGAAAGAAATAAACTTTATATTCAAGAATAAATAACTCACATGAAACTAGAAGGATTTATAAGAAAATTGGAAGTACTAAAAGGGAAATACGGCAAAGACGTAGAAGTCGTTATGGCGGACTATATTCCCGTCGTTGAACCAGTGTTTTCGTCGGATGAATATCTTGGGAATAAAGTTGTGATCACTGACAAGCAATAGGTTAGATTTTGAATTTCTTAATACACTCGAAATTTCGGTAATTATATTTTATATGTTAATCAAGACGTGATTTGATGTATGTCGAATTTTTCTACGAAATTAGAGAATCAAAGCGATGATCAGTTGAGAAATATTATTAACGAAGAATCTCCTAATTTTGCTTCGCTTGCTTCCGATGAAATAACGAGACGTGAATTAAAAAAACTTGGGGAAATTATTAAGAAATCTGGAAAGCAAGAAGAAAAATTTTCTTATGCGTTTCTTGCTTTTGCGGTTGTTCAGATGATAGTGGTTTTTTTACAATTCCTTTTTGAAATTCAAAATTCTACCCACCAAGTAATTGGCATCTTCATTTTTATTGTGGCAGTTGTTCTTACTTTCTATACAATAAAGAAATTTATTAGTGGACATCCTAAAGACGAGAATTTTACTGATAGCAATAGCAAAACCGCGGGCTAGGTGTTAGGATATTTATATGAAACCAAAAAATATCGTTATTGGGCTTATTATCATTATTGTTCTCGTAGTCGGCGGATACCTTATGTTCCGCGGTTCTCCCGAGCCTACCGACATTCCTAACGAAAATGAAGTAACTCCGCCACCTCCGGCAGAAGTAGGAGCAAAGCAGGAGACTGTTATCGGGAAATCAGTTGGAGGACGTGATATTACCGCATACCACTACCGCGCGAGTGCTGATGTTCCTGTCGACACGCGTCTTCTCTTTGTGGGTGGTATCCACGGCGGATATTCGTGGAACACTGCGGCGCTTGCCTATGAACTCATAGATTATTTAGAAAGAAATTCCATAAACGCGATTCCTAGGAACGTGGAGGTGACGGTGATTCCCGTGCTGAACCCAGACGGATTGAATAAGGTGGTGGCGCGTACCGGTGCGTTCACTAAGGCAGACGTATCGGGATCGGATGAAGCGAAAATTTCGTCCCGCTTCAATGCGAACAGCGTTGACTTGAATCGGAACTTTGACTGCGAGTGGAAAACGCAGGGCACGTGGCAGAGTACGACGGTGAGCGGCGGGTCCGCGCCATTTTCCGAACCTGAAACGATGGCACTCAAAAATTTTGTCGAATCCTATAAGCCAACGGCGGTAGTTTCTTGGTACAGCTCAGTGGGCGGAGTCTTTAGTTCAAACTGCAAGAATGGCGTGTTGCCCGAAACCGCAGCACTTACCTCGGTCTACGCGAAAGCAGCCGGGTACCCCGCGTACAAGACGTTCGATTTCTACGCAATCACCGGAGACATGAGTAACTGGTTTGCGAAGAATAACATCCCGGCAATCAGCGTGCTCCTTACAACCCACGAGGACACCGAGCTTACCAAAAACCTGGCGGGCGTTGATGCCCTCTTCGCACGCTACGCGAAGTAATGATGTTCTCGAAGCGGAGGGCACTTTTAGCTCTTATTTCTGTTGTCGTGCTCGGCATAGGCATATTTATCGCGGTGCGCGCATCTATGCGCACAGCCCCGAATTTACCGGAAGAGATAGAAACGAATCGGGAAGAAGTGATTGGTACTTCGATTCAGGGGCGGAAGATCGAAGCGTTCACATTTGGGAAAGGGGACACCAAACTTCTTTTCGTCGGCGGCATCCACGGTGGCTACGAGTGGAATAGCGTGCTTCTCGCGTACCAATTTTTGGATTACCTAAAGGCAAATCCTTCCGCGGTTCCAGAGAGTGTAGCGGTAACGGTCATACCATCCCTGAATCCCGACGGTGTTTACAAAGTTATCGGGAAAGAGGGTCGTTTCGCGATTGCCGATGTACCGAAGGGCGTGGACCAATCACCGGGGCGGTTTAATGCGCGTGGTGTTGATCTGAATCGCAATTTCGACTGCAAGTGGAGTCCAGATGCCGTGTGGCGTAATAAGCCAGTGGGGGCAGGTTTCGCACCGTTCTCCGAGCCAGAGGCATTCGCGTTCAAAAACTTTGCGCTCGAAATGCAGCCAGACGCGGTGGTGTTCTGGCACAGCCAGGCAGGCGCAGTATACGCTTCGAAATGCGAAGGAGAATTTTCAAAAGAAGTACTCGCGATCATGAACGTATACGCGCGCGCGGCAGGGTACCGCGCAGAAACTTCGTTTGATGCATACGAAGTAGTAGGCGATGCAGACGGATGGCTCGCTTCGATTGGGATCCCCTCGGTCTCTGTGGAGCTTACTACCCACGAGGCGGTGGAGTGGGAGAAAAATATTGCCGGCATCAAAGCGCTATTCACATATTTCGCAGGGAAGGGGAATGCGGTAAAGTAGTGAGAAATCTCTAATGTCCAAATACTACAACCCCGGGCGCACGAGGAATTTATATGACCCAAAAAGCAAAGAGCCGTTTCGGTTGAGCCGTTCGAAGATTGATCTGTTTTTGAATTGTCCCCGGTGTTTCTATCTTGACCGGCGACTCGGTGTTGGGCAGCCGCCCGGTTTTCCGTTTTCATTGAATAGTGCGGTTGATACGCTTTTGAAGAAAGAGTTCGATATTCATCGCGCGAAGGGGAGTGCGCACCCCTTGATGAAGGCGTACGGATTGGACGCCGTGCCGCTCGCGCATGAAAAAATGGACGTGTGGCGGGATGCGCTCGGCGGCGGCATTACCTATCACCACCCGGAGACGAATCTTTTTATTACCGGCGGAGTAGATGATGTTTGGGTCGCTCCGGACGGAGAGCTCATCATCGTTGACTACAAAGCGACTTCGAAAACCGGAGAGGTGAGTTTGGATGCGGATTGGCAAATTGGTTACAAGCGGCAGATGGAGGTGTACCAGTGGCTCTTCCGGAAAAACGGATTCAAAGTTTCGAGCACGGGGTACTTCGTCTACTGCAATGGGGATGCAGACAAAACTGCGTTCGATGCGAAGCTCGAGTTCTCAATCAAGCTTATTCCATATGAGGGAAACGACGCTTGGGTAGAACAGGCAGTGAAGGATGCCCACGCGTGCCTTACAGGGGATTCAATTCCAAAAACTGGCCTTGACTGCGACTACTGTAAGTACACGGATGCGGTTGCGGCGAAACTTGCATGAGAATTTTCGTTCACGCAAAACCAGCGGCACGGGAAGAAAAAATAGAGCAAACGGACGACACGCACTTTACCGTTTCGGTAACGGAGCCGCCGGTGCAAGGAAGGGCGAACGCTGCGATTGTCCGCGCACTCGCGGCGCATTTCAACACTGCGCCGTCCTTAGTTCGCCTCGTCTCCGGCTTCTCGAGCCGGCAGAAAGTTTTTGAGATTGGTAATTAGCTTATGAAAATCTACGTCGTTCATTCGCGAGAATTCGATTTTAAAAAAGAACTGTATGACCCTATCAAACAGAGTTCTTTTTATGGTCATCATGAAATCATTTTGCCACACGACGGTACTGATGCAGCTTTCAAGTCTAAAGATCTCTTCCGAAAGGGGTGCGATTTAGTTATTGCAGAAGTTTCTTATCCTTCGACTGGATTGGGCATTGAACTTGGATGGGCAGAGATGTTTAGGATACCTATCGTTGCTCTGTATAAAAAAGATTCTAAGGTATCGGGTTCCATAACAACGATTACAAATAATATTTTTGAATACGGAAATGCAGCGGAATTACTCATGAGAATTGAGGGGGCAATTAATGAATTGAAATAAAAAAAGAAGAGCTGGTCAGGCTCTTCTCGATGGTTTAACGACCACTTTGTTCTCTGGAATGTACTAGGAGATCACGGTGAGTTGGCGACGAACGAGGCGCTGGTACTCTTCGCACTCTGCGTCCAGTTTGGCGTGTGTGCCGGATCCGACAACCGCTCCCTTTTCGAACACGATCGCGCGATCCACTCGCTGAATCGTGCTGAATCGGTGAGCGATGATGATGGTGGTTCGGCCAACCGCTGCTTTCGCGATCGCTTCCTGAATCCAGAATTCGTTTTCAGCGTCGAGGTTGCTCGTCGCTTCGTCGAATATGAGGATTGCCGGATTCTTCAAGAGCGCTCTCGCGATGCCAACGCGTTGCTTCTCCCCGCCGGAAAGTCGCTGACCTCGCTCACCGATCACGGTGTCGAGACCCTTCGGCATCCGCGGCAGAAACCGATCCACGCACGCGAGTTGGCAGGCGTGAAGGATTTCTTCATCGGTTACCACACGATCTCCCAACCCGAAGGTCAGGTTGTACCGCAAGGTAGCGTCGAAGAGGGTTACGTCTTGTTCAACCCTACCCACCGCAGTGCGAAACTGCTGGTAGTCGAGAAGTCGCAAGTCGTTGCCGTCGATCAAGATCTGACCGGCATCTGGATCTTGGTACCGAAGAATTGCGCGGGTAATTGTGGTCTTTCCCGCTCCGGATTCACCAACGAGTGCAACACATTCGCCAGGGGCGATGGTGAAGCTCACATTCGTGATTGCCGGTTTCGGCTGTGCGGCGTAGGTCATGGTGACCGAGCGAAACTCGATTCCACCCCTGAAGCGATCAACGACAATCGGATTTTTGACGGTCGTGACGTCCGACTTGAGTTCCGTGAACTTGAAGTACTCGTGCAGATGGTCAAGATGACGCATGAGTTCTCGTTGCATGTTGCCAACAGCTCCCATGCGAGCGAGTACTATGAAGGACCAGTTCGCGAAGACCACGAGGTAACCAGGCGCGAAGTCGCCCCGGACGATGAGGTATGTGCCAAAGGCGAGCACACACACCTTCGTGATATCCACGACGGTGTCGCGATAGGTGGAAAGGAGGGCAATGCGACGGTACACCTTTCGCCAATACTCGTCGATCTTTGCAAGCCCATCGAGGTATTCGCGCGCTGTTTTCGCCTCTTGGGCGTTCGCGAGCACGAGCTCGATGTTGTGCACGATTTCCGAATGTTGTTGGTCTTGCTCGCGGTCCATTTGCTGAACTTTTTGTCGTTCAACCCACGTCACTCGATTGACGTAGTATGCGCAAGCGAAGAAAAGGATGATTCCGGTGAACACTATGGCGCCCAGTGCGGGGTGCATGAAGAAGAGCGCGACCGTTACGATTACGATCTCACAGCACATCGGAACCAGGTTGTAGACGAGCATCCGCCCCAGTGCTTCAAGTGCGTTCTGGCCATCCGCAATGACTGTTTCCTTGATGCTTGAGTGGTGCTGCTGATGCTGGCTTGGTGAAAGACTCAAGAGCCAGTGCAGGGTGAGCGAGGAAGCGTGGAATGGGATACTTCGGTCGATGTATTTAATCTCGACGCGTTCGCGCAAGTATCGTAACACCACGTTCTGGAGAAGTAGGATTACGAGGAGTAGCGCGAGCAGCTCGCTCGCAACCCACTTCATCGATTCCACGTTTCCATCAGGATTCCTCGTATACGCAATCAGATCGTTCAAGAGCTTTCCCACGACGAGCGCGGGAGCTAGGTTCAGAACTTGCCCCACGAACGTGAAGCAGAACATTGCAAACATCGCCCATCGGAACGGACGATAGATCGCGTAAAACTTCCGGAAAAACTTTGCCACGAGAAATCTTCCGTTTCTGGTGAGAGGTTTGGTTGCCCGAATTCCCTTTTGAATCCGAACGTTTTTTCGGCGAAACTGCTGGTATGACAA
>JBBTVP010000035.1:0-28533 GCA_038063175.1 Patescibacteria group bacterium | reverse complement strand
GTTTTCAGGGTCAGCGCTCAGCGTTACTGCTTAAAGCGTTCGTTTTTTTAATTGCGCTCTGGTTTGCGGCCGCGAGCGAGGGTGGTTTCATGCCCATACTTTTTTTCCTTGGATCGGCATCATGGGCATACCTCACTCCATTTGAGAACGCGGCAAGTCACCGGTTCACATTTCTTGCGCTCCTGATTGCTTCTGCAATTGCCATTTCTGGAACAATCCATGAGTTGTGGCTCATCCTTACTGCTTCCATCATCGCATATGGAATTTTTGGTTTGAAAGCTCGTTATTTTGTCTATCGCACCCGCATTCATTATTTCGTAAATCTTGCGCTCACTTACGCGACGTTTTTCCTTTTTTTTATTTCTGATCGATCGCAATGGTTTATGCCCAAATTAGTGCTTGTTGGCATAGCGATCTTTTTCTCATGGAGAGAATTTTTCTTTGCGGCACGAGAATATGAGGGCAGTATCCAACATCTACCGCATGAAGGACGAGCCCCGAGGTATGAAACTGTTCTTGGGGCATTCTTTGCGCTTATTGCGTGTGAAGTGGCATGGACAGTGAGTCTTTTGCCTCTTGGGGCGATAAACGCGGCAAACCTTTCTTTTCTTGCCGCATTTGTAATGAGCGATGTGCTAGAAAAACAAATTACGGGAAATCTCTCAAGGAGAGCAATACTTATTGCAGTTACTATTGCCATTTTTGGAACGATTTTTATTTTAGGTACTTCGGGTTGGTAAGTCATATTTTTTAATTGCCGGATTTTACGGCATTTGACATTACCTTGCCGCATTATTTACTATTCCCTCATGAATATGGACGCCCAGGCGGATCGGATTGCTTTTGCACTCATCAAAATAGCTGCGTATGTGCGGAGACCCGAACTTCGCCGAAGAATTGAAGAATCAGCATTTAATCTGATTGAAATGGTCGCAAAACGGGATATTCAGCGGTTCTTCGAGGCGATTCCAGCAACCGAGGCACTGGTACGGGTAGGAAAGACAATCTATGAGATAGAACCCATGAATGCCGATATGCTCATATCAGAAATCGGCAATCTCAAATCGGAAATACGGCAAATTGCCGAATTATCACTTCCGCCAAAATATGAACAGGTTTTCAACTCTGTTCAGCTTCAGAATCTATGGAATAGTAGCCAACAGACTGGTTTTCGGAAGATCGAGGAAGATATCAAAAACTACCGATTCCGGCCAGAAATATCTAAAATCCATTCTGAAACAATAATGGCAAAAACTGATTCTCAAAAGCCTAAGAGTCAAGAAATAATTGAAGAAAGAAATAAAGAAGATAAAGAAGAAAACGGCACAAAATCAGAAGGTATCCTCTCTACTTCTCTTACATTAGATAATCCGGCAATGCGGCAATCGGCAATTGCCGATAAGATTAGAAAATTCGGCAATAAGACGGCCCAGCTTAAAGATATTGTTGCCGAATTCTCTAATGTGAGTGAGCGGACTTTACGGTATGATCTTGAACGGCTTTGTAATCAGGGAGTAATCGAGCGAATTGGGCAGGGGGGCCCAGGCACCTACTATCGGGCGAGAGTTATATAAGTAGGCGACACGGTCGTGTAATAAGCTAACCGCAGCTTCGTTATATACTTTAGTCAGCGTATGGCCGCGTGGGTTATTCACATAACTTCTGTGGCATGCTAGGATAGCAATCGTTCTCTCTACTTGATATAGTAGGTAATGCTTAGTGTGAGGCTAGGCAATAATTACAATAAACAATTGACGATTTGCAATATTGTAAATCGTTCATTGTAAATTGTTTTTCAGCCCAATGCCTCGCCGAAAGCGCGAGTTTTTTATTTGATATAGGGCCACCTCGTGCGTTCCCAATTGGTCGATTCCCATGGATCCAGGGAAAGGGGATAAGGAGGTGTGGCTTCTTGAAAAAAAGCGGATCCAAACAAAAAAGGCGAGGAAGCAATATGTATCGACATAATGCTCCCTCTCCCCGATTCACAGTTATTAACCAATTAGATATATAGAAAAGTTACAGCACAGACATGAGTAGCAAATTAACGACGAAAATTGTTTCGACAGTAGTCTCCGTGGCTACCGTCGTTTCGCTTTCCGGTTCGTCGCTTCTCGTGCCGGTTGCGTTTGCGCAGACAACTTCGCAAACGATCCAGCAATTGATCGACCAGATCAACGCTCTTAAGGCACAATTGGACGCACTCCAAGGTACTACGAGCACCGCCACGAAGTGCACCTTCACCCGCTCCCTCACAGTGGGTTCGACTGGTACCGACGTGAAGTGCCTCCAGCAGTACCTGAACGGAGCCGGCTTCAAAGTCGCACAGAGCGGCGCTGGTTCTCCCGGCAATGAGACGACGTACTTCGGAAACCTGACAAAAGCAGCAGTTGCTGCATGGCAGGCGGCGAACGGCGTTGCCCCGGCAGTAGGTTACTTTGGTTCTATCTCGCGAGCAAAATACACTGCACTTGCAGGAACGACACCTCCAGTGACACCGCCAGTAACGCCTCCCGTAGGAGGGAGCGGACTCACGGTCACTTCAGGTACGCAAGTTGCATCTGGAATGCTTCACCCCGACAACGCAGTCCGAGTTCCCTACACCGCAGTAGTCTTCACCGCTTCATCGGATGGAGATGTGAAAGTGAACTCTTTGACGGTTGAACGGCAGGGAGCTTCAACGGATGCAACGTTCTCGGGAGTCGTCCTCCTCGATGAACAGGGCGTTCAGGTTGGTCTTGAGAAAACATTGAACTCGAACCACCAAGCGATCCTCTCTGAACCGTTTACCGTAAAGGCGGGGACGTCGCGAACCATGTGGGTCGCGGCGAACCGCACCACCGGCGGCTCGAACGGAACTCAAGCGCAGTTCGCGCTCGTTTCGGTTTCAACCTCGGCAGCGGTTAATGGATCGCTCCCGATTGTCGGCACTACTCGCACTATGAACGTGAGTGGTTTGACGATCGGTACGGTAACGGTAGCAACCGGGCCAGATAAGTCCGTTGCAACCACAACCGAAGATGCAGGAAAGACGATGCTTTTCACCGCTATTCGGGTGACCGCAGGTTCTACCGAGGATGTCCTCGTGAAGTCCATTCGGTTCAACCAGGTGGGCACTATCGGTACGGGTGATATCACCGGTCTTGAGGTAAAAGCCGGCGGCGTCGTATACCCCCACACCGTTTCCACGGATGGGAAATACTTCACCGCAGTCTTCGGAAGCGGTCTTACCATTACTAAAGGCAATAACCTTGATGTAACGTTCGGTGGCACGCTCGCTGGCGGCACAAATCGGACCGTGAAGTTCGACGTTTACCGCATGACTGACATTGCGGTTGACGGCAAGCTCTTCGGCTACGGGATAAACCCGACCGCAGGCACAGGATTTACCTCGACAAACCCTGTCTACTTTGCCTCAACAATCACCGTTGGCAAAGCGACCATGAACGTTGAGAAAGATCCGAATGTCGCTTCGCAGAATATTGCGATCAACCTTGCGGACCAGCCCCTCGGTGGCTTCATTGTTGACGTGAAGGGCGAATCGATTTCGGTGGCAAGTCTCGTATTCCAGGTACAGCCAAGCAACGTTTCTGGCGGATCGATCGAAACTGGCGCGAATGTCGACCAGGTGAAGATCGTGAATTCAACAGGTCAGGTTCTCGCAGGACCGACCGATGCGGTTACCGCAGGTACGGTGACGTTTACCGACACTATCACCTTCCCGGTTGGTAAAACCTACATTCGGCTTCTCGCGAAGCTCGACACCGCATTCGACAGCAACGACACGATGAGCGCATCCACGACCCCGTCCTCAAACTGGACTACGGTCACGGGTGTATCGACCGGAGAGACCATCACTCCAGCACCGAGTTCCTTGGTGACCGCAAACACGATGACGGTAAAAGGCGCGGTGCTTAGCTTGAGCGTTTCGCCAAGCCCGATCGCGCAGACCGTTGTGTCCGGTATTACCGGGTTCACGTTCGCAAACTACCTCTTAAACGCCCAATCATCGGGTGAGGATTTGCGGATGTCGACTCTCCCGATCGCATACGACGCGCGTGGCAACACGGCGACGAACCTTACATCCTGCCAACTCTACGACGGCGCAACATCGGTTACGACCGGTTCGAATATCGTGAACCCGTCTGCAACCGCATCTTCCACCACCTTCACGTTTGACGGCTCTGGCTTGGTCGTTCCGAAAGGAGTGGTGAAGACACTCGCCTTGAAGTGCAACATTGCAGGAGGCGCAACGGGAAACTACGCGTGGGGTATTGACGCGGGAGCAACCTTTAGCGCCACCGGACTCACGTCCGGTCAGTCGCTTACTCCGACCGCAACCGACGACAGCGGTCGGATCATGACCCTCGCTGCGGGCGGTTCGTACGCGGTAAGCGACGACTCTACTCCTGGCTATCGCATCGTAAACTCGGGCGCAACCGACGTGGTGCTCACACGGCTCAAGTTCTCGGCGTTGGATGAAGCGGTTGACGTGCGGCAGATTCGTCTGCAGTTCACGACAACGGCATCAAACACACCACTGAACCTCTTGGGTCAGACGGTTACCCTCTACGATGAGGCAAATCCGACCGTCGCGCTTGGCACCGCGCAGTTTGGTTCCGGAGGCACGGTTGGCGCCGACATGGCAACGACTACGCTCAACTCTGGCACACTCGTTATTCCCGTAGGGGGATCGAAGACCATACTTGTGAAGGGCAGCATTGCGGGTATCTCCGCAAACGGCCCCATGACGCGATCAGGCGATCTTCTGAAGGTTGACTATGACGGCACGCTCGCGGGTTCCGCGAACGGCGGAAACTACGGCGTGGGCCAGTCCTCGGGTACGGAAATCTCGCCAACAGGCGCAGACACCGCGGTCGGAGGCGTCCGAATCTTGAAGGCGTATCCCGTCTTCACGAAGCTCTCACTTCCGGTAGGAGAGAACACGCTCGTCACAAAGGCAGGCAAGACGGTCTACCGCTTCAGCGTGGAGGCAGTCGGCGGCGATGTACGCATTGCGAAATTCACCTTCAACGTGAGTTCCAGTACGGGTACATCGGCGAGCGCTACGACGACTAAATACTCCGTCTACGCCTACACCGATAGCTCGTACTCGCAAGCCGACACCGCATTCTCTGGCACCGGACTCTTGAACGCGAGCCAGTGCTATGGAAGCGGTCTTGACAGCAAGAACGGAGCATCGATCGCAAACACGGTAGGATTGGGTCACACCAACTCCCAGATCGAAATCTTCCCCGATGCTGCGGCGACCGCGTGCGGTACGGCTCACTCCACCACGACCTACCGAGTACCAGTTGGGTCAACCAATAAACGGTACTTCGACTTCCAGGTTGATGTGGCGAGTGTGGAAACCGTAAGTGGCACCGAAAGCTTCACAGTGAAGCTCTTAGGCGACGCTGCCTTCCCGACCGCTCACCAGGATTCTGCTGATTCGCAGAACGGTGACATGGGTCGCGCAGGGCACCAGAGCGCAAGCGTAGTGAGCGTTGACTCCGACACGAATGACGACTTCATTTGGTCGCCGAATTCAACCTCGTCAGCGTTCGCGCTCTTCGACTACGACTTCACAAACGGCTACCAAGTGCCGGGTCTCCCAGGGAACGATATGTCCATCGAGACCTTCACGAGCTCGAACTAACACTTGAGTTTGTTAGTTCCGTGAAAGCCAGGCCCCTCCCCCGCCATGCGGGGGTGGGGCTTCGGTTTTTCCGAATTATCAGTTAGACTGTTTTTACTATGCGTAAAAAATTAACGATACTCCTGGGAGTATTAGTAGTGATTATTGCGGCTGGAGCGGCGTTCTTTATAATCAGAGATATTCGGAAAGGCGAAGAGTTAAATCCGCCTACCGGAACTTCCACGAGCCCTATGCCGAATCCCTCGCCAGAAATTTCCGCTCCAGATCTTGACAGAAACATCCATATTACCGCACCCCTCTCTGAAGAGAATAAGAAAAAGGCACGGGAAGAAATTGATCGTCTAGTGGCGGCGCTAAAGGAAGACCCGGATTCTTACAATGACTGGCTCTCACTCGCGCTCTACTGGAAAATGATTGGAGATTACGATGGAGCCCGTGAAATCTGGGAGTATCTTGCAGAGACTCGGCCGGGCGAGGCAGTATCGCTCCACAACCTTGGCAATCTCTACGCAAATGAACTCCATGACTTTGCAAAGGCGGAACAGTACTACCTAGAGGCGATCAAAAGGCGTCCGGAATTCGACTACCTCTACTACGCGGTTTACGAGTTCTATCGGTACTATGTGAAAGACCTTGTAAAAGCGAAGCAGATTCTTGACCAGGCAATCGCCGCGCTGGATCCAGAGAGCGGAGCGAAATTCGGGGAACTCCGCGCGAGTTTCTAGTTTTAGTGGTACACACGCTTCGTTTCGCGTACCATTGCGTCTATCCGGTAGCGGGTAGCGACTGACGTTGCGATTGCGTGGCGTGCTTCCTCGCGGAGCGAGGGATTCTCGAGAAATTTATTTATGCGCGCAGCCATTGCCTCCGGGTTTTTCATCGGCACAACAGAAGCCGGAAAGTCTTTAAATACTTCGGGCATGCCCCCTGCGTCAGTCACAATTGCAGGAACGCCGGCGGCTCCTGCCTCGAGGATGCTGTAGGGAAGACCTTCCTTTATTGACGGAAGAATAAATAAGTCAAAGGATTTTAGAAGTATTGCATCATCGCCTCTAGGTGACACAAAAAACAAACGATCATCAACTTGTAACTTACCACTTAAAACTTTTAACGTTTTGAACTCCGGCCCATTTCCAATAATAATGCAAATTGCTCTTGGAACGAGAGCCATCGCCCGGATGAGCGTCCCGTAATCTTTTTCCTTTGAGAGTCTTCCTATTGAACCAACCCAAGTGGAGTTCATGAGTTCATGAGTTGATGAGTTGAGAAATTTTTCTGTAGCAAGTTTCGAAAGAATTGCTTTTCTAGCAATTTCGCGGTCGAGGAATTTCATGTTTGGATCGATGCCATTCGGGATCGTGACGAGTTTCCGTGCAGAGGCAATGCGGTAGTGAAGTGCGATGTCGTAATCAGCGCCGGAAACATTCACAATAGCATCTTGGAAGTATGCTGCGGTACGGTGGAGAAGCGCGTAAGCGACACGAACAAGGTAGGGTGGATGGTTTGCGGGATTAAAAACCCATCCGTGCGCGGTGAACACCACACGGGCCCGTGGAGTACCTTTTTTTCGAAGCAATGAGTTATATAGGAAAGCGCTGAAGGCGCCGAGTACTCCAGCTTTCGAACTATTGAGGTGAATGATATCGGGTGAGAAGCTTCGGAATGCTCTTGCAAGACTTGCGATTGCTGCAACGTCATTCACGAAAAATGGCACGATCCGGTTCGAGAGCGATGGGATATCTTTCCCTCCGGTGATTGTTACTGTTTCGAACTCGTTTTTCGGGAGTGCAGTAGTAAGGTCTCGAACGTAACGTTGGGCGCCGCCAATGCCCCCCGAGGTAAGTACGTATATGATTTTTAGCTTTCGATTGTTCATTTCGTTACTATAGGTATAACCTTCTATGCCGAGCCGAAGTAATATAGCAGTATTTTCGTACGCCTACCTGCCTTTCGTTGGAGGCGCAGAACTTGCGGTAAAGGAAATCACTGACCGATTACCCGGTCGGCGATTTATTTGTTTTACAAACCGCTTCGAGAAATCTCTTCTCGAGGAGCGTCTCGGGAACGTACGAGTGATTCGGGTCGGTGCCAGTGATCTCTATCAAGTTTCAGTTCTTAGAAAAATTCGCTACATGTTCCTCGCGTGGCGAGCTGCGGAAGCGAATCACCGACAGGAACCGTTCGAGGCAACCTGGGCCATCATGGCTTCCTACGGTGCGGCTGCGGCGCTGCTCTTTCAGCTTCGCCACCCACGCATCCCCCTGCTTCTCACGCTTCAAGAAGGAGATTCTGAAGAACACATCTTAAATCGAGTTGGACTCTTGTATCCCGTCTGGAAACTTGTTTTTAAGTGTGCCAATGAAATTCAGGTAATCAGTAATTTTCTCGCTGATTTTGCGAGGCGGCACGGGGCGCGCGGTCGCGTTTCGGTGATCCCAAACGGGGTGGATCTCGCGAGGTATAAAGCGACAAGTGACAAGCGACAAGGAATGGAACGAGTTATCATCACGACGTCGCGGCTCGTACCAAAGAACGGCATCGACATCCTTATCCGCGCCTGTGCGCGGTTACCGAAATTAAAAATTAAAAATTGGAAATTGGAAATTCTCGGCGATGGACCGGAACGTGATGCGCTCGAGTCGCTCGCGCGCGAGCTCGGTATTTTTCATCAGATCGAATTCAAAGGACACGTTCCGCCGGAGCAAATTCCCGGAGAGCTCGGCAGAGCCGACGGATTCGTCCGACCCTCGCGGTCAGAGGGGCTTGGGAATTCGTTCCTTGAAGCGATGGCGGCTGGACTCCCGATTATTGGCACCGATGTTGGTGGGATAAAGGATTTTTTAAAAGACGGTGAAACGGGGCTCGTTGCACGCTCTGAAAATCCCGAAGATATTGCTCGAAAAATTGAGTTACTGTTTAGGGATAGCCGTCTCCGGAACCGTATCATTAACAATGGGAAAACGCTCATAAGAGAACAGTATTCGTGGGACAACATCGCTCAAAGCATGGATAAAATCTTTTCGCGACTGCTTGAGCCGCAGGTGACTATCGCAACCGGAATTTTCCCGCCGGATATTGGCGGACCTGCAACCTACGGAGCGTTTCTTATGGATCGTGCGGTACATATCGGGGTGAAGCCAGATCTTGTCACGTACGGAAATACGGAAACGCGGCAGAGCGAGCATGTCCACGTAATTCCACTCTCTCTCCCGAAAGGAATTAGGCACGCGGTGTATCTCGCGAGACTCACCATGCGAACTGGATTCTCGAAGCAGGGAATCATCTACGCGATCGATTCATCGCTCGGGGCAGCAGGCATGGCAAGAATTGCGGCGGCGCTTACTGGCGCGAAGCTCATCGTTCGGGTAACCGGAGATTACGCCTGGGAACAGGCAACGCAGCGGTTTGGCGTTCAGGATTCCATTCGTGTTTTCCAGACGAAACGGTATGAATTCAGAATCGAAGTATTTCGTAGATTGGCATACGGGGTAGTGCGGAGCGCGGATCGTGTTATCGTTCCAAGCGAGTATCTCAAAAAAATGGTGCTTGGTTGGGGGGCGAAAGAAGAACGGGTGACGATTATCCCGAATCCGGTTGTGGTTCATGCCCCGCTTCCGCGGGAGAAAACTCGGGCGAGACTGAAGATCCGCGGAAAGGTTATTGTTTCTGCAGGTCGGTTCGTGCCTTGGAAGGGGTTCAGAGAGCTCATAGAAGTTTTTCCGGATATTAGGAAAGAATTCCCGGATGCAAACTTAGTGCTTATCGGTGACGGTCCTGACCGCGAATCACTCGAGGCAGAAGCGGAAAAGAGCGGAGTTGGAGCCGCGATTGGCTTTACCTGAGTGCTTTCTAAAGAAAAGCTTGCCGAGTGGCTTTCGGCTGCTGATCTCTTTGTGTTGAACAGTACCTATGAAGGACTGTCGCACCAGCTCATCGAAGCGGTGGGAGGATTTGGGCTTCCGGGAGTGGTGACGGACGCAGGGGGCAACGCCGAAGTCGGAAAAGAATTCCCGGGGAGAATTGTCCTGGTCCGGCCGAGATCGAACACAGAGCTTGTAGGTGCGATACAGTTTTCGCTTAGGACTGGGTCTCGTCCCATGCCGCCGAAGGGTGGTGCAGGCAAGTTTTCATCGGAATCAGTTGCCCGTGCGCTTAAGGATTTTTTTGAGGTGGTATGAATCCCGTTAGAAGTAATCAGACCATGAATCACAGAATCTCTAAAAACAGGTACGTAGCAAAAAATAATGCAAGATTTACTAACCACGGTCGTCCATGGACGACCTACTTCTAACGGGATGAAACTTCTCATCTTATCAACCGACGCGAACCTTTTCCGCGACGAATCCGAAGTGCGTGCTCGTCTCGTGAACTACGGCAGTATCGCCGAATCTGTTCATATTGTGGTATCGGTTCGGCCACCGTCTCCACGAGGGGAAAAAATCGCAGCTACGAATGTATTTTCCCATCCGGCCGTAGGACGCAGTAAGGTGGGTAAATTCTTTTCGCTCTATCGAACGGCATCGCGACTTCTCGCTTCCGGCGGTACGTGGATTATCTCCGCCCAAGACTCATTCGAAGTGGGGCTTGTCGGGTTATTTCTAAAGATTCGTTTTGGAATTCCTTTGGAGCTCCAAGTACATACAGATTTTTTGAGCCCATACTTCACTCAAGAATCGTTCCTGAATCAATTACGAAGCTTCCTCGCGACTCGGCTGATTCCTCTCGCGGATTCAGTTCGGGTTGTTTCTAAAAGGATTCAGAGTTCGATCGAAGTCCGTGGCCTTATTGTATCGGAGAAAATATCTGTCTTGCCGGTTTTCATTGATCCGAATTTTTTCGAAGGTATAGGGCGTGCGAAAATCTTCCACGCAAAACAACCGTTCACGATACTCATGCCAACGCGCATAAGCCGCGAGAAAAATATCGGTCTTGCGATCGCGGCCATTAAGAAGTTAGTCAAAGAATACCCAGACATTATATTGAAAATAATTGGGGAAGGTCCCGAATTGCAAAACATAAAGCACATAGTCCAGGCGAATGGACTCCGAGAGCGAGTCATATTCAAGCCGTGGGCAAAGGATCTTCGGGAGGAGTATGGATCGGCTGACGCAGTTCTTATTACCTCAAACTACGAAGGATATGGTCGGACAGCGGTGGAAGCCATGCTCGCGGGAGTTCCGGTCGTAATGACCGACGTAGGCGTTTCAGGAGATCTCGTCCGTGACGGCGAGACGGGGAAGGTAGTACCGATCGGAGACTCGGAAAAACTCATGCGTGCACTGAAAGATCTTATTGAAAATCCCAAGGAACGAGAGCTGATAAGGAGAGAGGCACGCAAATCTGTCGCAAAACTTCCCGACCGGGCTGAATACTTTAAAATAGCTGGGGCAGCGTTCGATCGGATGAAGCAGAAGATTTGTTATGTATTCCCGAAATACCACGACGAAGACAGCACTCATTTTGCTTACCAAAGTGAGTTCGTGCGGGAAATAACAAACCATTACGATGTTCGACTCATTGTAGAATGGGGTAACGCCCCGAAAAATCTAGGGACCACTGCTTCGTTTTCCGGAGACGCAGGAACCAAGTTCGGAATTATCGTTCAGGCAATACTCCGAATTCTTATCGCTCGGCTCGCCGGGTATCGCACGTTCTACGTGCACTATTCGTTTCGTGCGGCATTCATCGCAAAGATTGTTCAGGGTCGTGTGTGCTACTGGAACTGCGGAGAGCCGTGGAAGTACCGGAGAAATCTTTTTCGGGAGACGTTCGAACGGATGACCTACCACATAATCGATACCCTCGTGACTGGTACCGAGGGGCTTGGTCGTACATACGCGAGTCACTACCAGATCCCATCCTCACGGATTTCTATCATGCCCAATTGGATCGATACCAAAAATTTCCAATTTCCTATTTCCAATCTCCAAAAAGTTGCGTTAAAGCAAAAATTGCGAATTTCACCAGACCAAAAAATCGTGCTCTTCGTGCATCGTCTCTCAAAGCGTAAAGGGGCTCACTACATTCCTGAAATCATATCGAAACTTAGAAACACAAAGACGACCGTAATCATCGTGGGCGAAGGGCCAGAAAAAGAGAATCTTAATTTACGATTTACAATTTACAATTTACAGTCGCGGGTGCGCCTGGTAGGTGCGGTTCCGAATCGGGATCTTGGCGCCTACTACGGTATTGCGGATGCGCTCCTCGTGCCATCCGATGAAGAGGGGTTTCCCCATGTGCTTCTCGAGGCAATGGCCTTCGGAGTACCATTCGTGGCTTCCGATGTGGGCGGGGTTCGGGACATCGTCCCAAGCGCGATGTATGCTAGTGTAGTTCCCGCGGGGAATATAGATGCGTTTGCCGAGCAGCTCGATCGAATGTTAACGATGCCCACAGCTACGCGACAGAACCTGCGTACGATTCTCAAAGAATGGGTAACTCGCTATAACCTGGACGCTGCGGTAGCTGCGTTTGAACAAATTGTCGGATAACGAACCACACCCATGATAAAAGATATTGGTGCCATTGCGCGCGCGCTCACTGCGCTCGATGTCCAGGCACTTATCGCAAACCGGCTCGTAAAGATGGTGATTATCGGAGGCATTGGATTTCTCATTCAATCATTTATTTTCGAGCTTATCGGCATTCAGTTCGATCTTTTTTCTCCTCCGGTCGCGGCGCTTCTCGGAGCTGAAGTCGCGATTGTCGCAAATTTTCTGTTAAATAATCGGTTTACCTTTCCGAACGAACGCATTCCTTTTTCCTGGGCGATGCTTTCAAAGTTTTTTAAATTCAATGCTGCGGTCGTGCTCTCACTGGGAATCCAATGGCTCACCGTGACGATTGGGGAATGGGCGGGAGGCGGAAACGATTGGATACTCCGTCTCTCAAACGTAGTCGGGGTTTTGATCGGGTTCATCATGAACTACATGACCTATACAAAAATCATCTGGCGTATGCCTTCCCCAACGCATCCCCCAGATGAATACCGCAGCGGGTGATACAAAATCAGCATCTCCGTAGTTCCATTATGAAAGGCAGTATGAGAGTCCCTTACGCTAAAGCCGTATATGGCAAAGAAGAAATCCGTGCGGTTACGGGAGTTTTTGAGCATCCAGAGAAAATAGTGGCGGGACCGAATGTAAAGAAATTCGAAGAGAAAATTGCAAAGCTTTTCGGCAAGAAGTATGGGGCAATGGTAAATTCTGGCTCATCCGCTAATTTAATCGCCCTCGAGCTACTGAACCTTCCGAGAGGCGCGGAGGTGATCACTCCAGCCCTCACATTCTCGACAACGCTCGCGCCCATTCTCCAGAAGGGACTGGTACCGGTATTTGTAGATGTCGATCCTCACACGTATGTTGTGAGTGCGCGGAAAGTTGCTTCACTCATTACAAAAAAGACGCGGGCGATTATGATTCCCTCCCTCATCGGAAATCTTCCCGATTTAGCGGAACTCCAAAAAATCGCAAGAAAGTATAAACTGTGGTTTATAGAAGATTCATGCGATACTCTCGGCGCTCGCTACCGGGAGAAGCCAACCGGATATTATTCTCATGTAACAACAACGAGTTTTTATGCGTCTCATATCATCACTGCGGCGGGAGGCGGAGGAATGGTGATGGTAAGCGACCCGGCGCTCGCACGGCGAGCCAAACTCCTTGCATATTGGGGAAGAGAATCTACCCTCTTTGGATCTCATGAGAAATCAGAGGAAATTTCGAAACGGTTTTCGAATAAACTAAACGGCGACTGGTACGATGCGAAATTTCTTTTCACCGAGATCGGCTACAATTTTCAACCTACGGAAACGCAAGCTGCTTTCGGGCTCGTGCAGCTCGACCGTTTAAAGAAGTTTTCGTTAATGCGACAGAAGAATTTCAAAATCCTCTTTCGTTTTTTTGAGAAATACGAAAAGTTTTTCATGCTTCCGAGAACACTCTCCGGGACAGAGACGAACTGGCTTGCGTTCCCTCTCACAATCAGGGAGCATGCTCCGTTCTCTCGCTATGAAATTACGAAGTATCTCGAGGAGGCAAATATTCAGACGAGGCCTATTTTTACTGGAAACATCCTCCGCCAACCAGGGTTCCGGAATATGAGAGAGAAGCGAGTTGCGAGGGACGGGTATCCAGCTTCAGACCACATAATGAAAAACAGTTTCATTATTGGTTGCCATCAAGGTCTTACCGCACCCGAGCGTGCGTACCTTCTGCGGACGGCCAAAGAATTTTTGAAACGATATGAATAGCAAGCGGAATATCTTAATCACAGGAGGGTCAGGATTTATCGGATCGCACGCAGTCCGGCATTTTTATCATTCGTATCCGAATGACTGTATCGTAAACTTGGATCTCCTTACGTACGCCGGAAACAAGGAAAATCTTTTTGATATCGAAGAAAAAGAAAAGAATCTGAAAGCAGACGCAAAGAGATATATGTTTGTGAAGGGAGACATTTGCGATGCGCGGCTTCTCGATAAGCTATTTAAGAGATATCACTTCGATCTTGTTCTTAATTTTGCGGCAGAAACACATGTCGATCGTTCTATCGTGAGTATGGGAAATTTCATTCGCACGAACGTAAACGGCGTTCTCAATCTTATTGAAGCCATACGCGCATGGAAAACCCCTCGGTTTGTCCAAATCTCGACTGACGAAGTGTATGGCGATATTGCTACCGGGACTTCAAGGGAGGATGCCGCGCTCCGTCCTTCAAGCCCGTATTCGTCTTCAAAAGCCGCCGCGGATCTCATTATTCATTCATTTGTTCGTACCCATGGCCTACCCGCACACATCGTTCGTGGATCTAATAATTTTGGACCTCATCAATATCCGGAAAAACTCATACCACTCGCAATTACAAGCATTATTGAGGGAGTAAAAATTCCTGTGCACGGCAAAGGGAATCATCGAAGAAGCTGGCTCCACGTGGAAGATTTCTGCGAGGCAATTGATCTTGTCTCGCAAGATGAATCTCTCCACGAAATTTACAATGTTTCAGGTGAGGATCGAACAAATTTAGAAATCCTTGAGGGAATTGCAAACCACTTGAATACCAAAACAGGGATACATATTACCCATGTAAATGATCGTCCCGGTGTTGATAAGCGCTATGCGCCGGATGCGACGAAAATCAAAACGGCGTTGCATTGGGTGCCGAAGCGAAGTATCGGGAAAAACATGGGAAACGTTGTTCGGTGGTATCTTTCGAATGAAAAGTGGTGGAAAAAGATCAAGGCGAAAAAAGAATATTCAGACCACTACGCAAAACAGCTGAAAGGACAGTGGTTCTAGTCAAATCTTAAAACTTCTCCGTAATCTCTTGTATCGCTTGGATATTTTCTTCTGGGTTGAACGCCTTGCCCGTTGCTTGTGCGCGTCGTTCTTTGAAGCCGCGCATATGGAATGCCATCGGCGCATTCTTCCACCACCATTCTTCCATGCCCGTTCCTAATACATCGGGGAGGTTGCGATCGCGAAATCGGGTAAATGTGAAATACCCTCCGCGGTTGCGAGGCACGAAAGACCATCGCTCCGGAATCATTTTTTCGAGGAGATAGAGAAGCTTGTACCATACTTCATTCACATAGTAATGGACAAGGAAATCGTTCAACGTCACGGTTGATCCGAATGTTTCATATTTAAAAAAACTCTTTTGAGCGTAGCGCCGATAAAGATCGTAACTCATATCCTGCGAGGTGCCGATGTATTTTCTCTTTCGTATATTGTCCCTTATTCTCTCGAACCATGTAGGAGTTGGATTCTTTGCTTTATATATTTTTTTCGCCGCTTCCGACGCATCTCCTTGTATTAAATGAGCTTCCGAATATTGGGGGGTGAAATTCCATGTTAAAAAAGCATCGCCAATTTTTTCTCGGTCGACAAAGAGGCAGTATTGGACAGGAAAGTGCCGGAATTTCACCCAGTATTTCGGGTGGTATGGTGCGCCAAAAAGACTAAGGCCATTCTGTTTCATGTGGAGAATGACATCGCGAATCCAATTCGGGCGAACAATGAAAAAATCGTAATCCAAAAAAAGAACAAAACGTGTTTGTATATGGGGAAGGAGAGCATTCAGCGCAGCCCCATAGTGGTACCCTTCTCTGCCTTTCGGCGGCGCATTTCCTGGAATTATGCCGCCCGGGAGTTCTCGAATTGCGTTGTCTTGAATATGAATATTTTCATTTTGCGAATTATTTGCCGCAAAGCGAATCCATGAACTCCCAGGGTTCATGCGACGCACAAATATCTCGTTCATTTCAAGAATGCGACGAGCCATATCCGAATGGTATACCGAGCAAATGGTGAGTTCAGGAGTTTCTTTCATGAACATATTGCTGCGGAAAACGAGCAAGAATTTGTTTTGCTCTATGTTCCCACGAGAATTGCTTTGTTGCTTCTCTCGCATGCACAGTAAGTTCTTTTACGCTGCGGTTGCCTATTACGTTACGGATACCGCGAATAAAACTCTCACTACTATCAGGTTCGTAGAATACTACTTCTCTTTCAGACACGTGGGCCCGCAGTGCGGGAGTATTAGGAGAGAGCACCGGAACGCCGCTCGCCATATATTCAAAAAGCTTCATGGGAGAAGTTTGTGTGTATGAATATGCGTTCTTTTTTGTGCCAAGAACAAGAAGGACATCGGCGCTTTTCATCCACAGAGGCATCTCTATATACGGACGCTCTCCAAAGAAAATGGCATTCGGCATTCCCACGTGAGACTTCGTAACTCGTTCGAATTCTTCTTTTGTACATCCCACAAATACGAATGTTACGTCGGGAAGCGCACGAAAAGCATCATGCAAAATTTCCATACCTTTCCAGTCGTAGCATTTGCCAACATAAAGCGCGACATGGGAATTTATTGGAATATTCCATTTTAATCTCCACGCTTCTCTGCTTTCTGATTTCGAAAAAAGATCGAGATCGATGCCGTTCGGATGGACGAGAATACGCTCCTCGGGGATCCGAAAATTCTGAACAAGATCATCTTTAATCAGATTGTTGATCGTCAAAATCGCCTGGGCGCGCTTGAACATCCGGCTCAAAAGTACCCCGTATTTTTTTGATCCATGAATTTCGATTATGAAAGGAACCAAGAAGAAACTTATACCAATAAAAGAAAATTCATCCATATCAATGGTGTAGAGTATGAATTTTTCTTTACACATTCGCTTCCTCAAAAGGAAAAACATATAAGAAATGAGAAACGAAAGTCCACCTAACACGTAGCCGATTCTCCCCCATGCGTAGAGATTGAGTACTGGCAGGTAGCGAATAGGAAGATCCGTCTTCAGTCCATAGAATTCTCTCGGGCTCTGGGAAATCGAGTTATTACGACGAGGCAAAATAAGTTCAAGATCAACACTCGTTAGCGCAAAGGATTCCGCCATTTTTGCGATTTGAATTGCATGTGCGCGAGGAGAAGGGAAGCGGCAGTGGGCCACGTAGTAGAGTTTCATAGGAGTGATAACTCTCGAGAGCCCTATTTCTTCACTACCAGCTCAAAAACGAGGATAGGTACGGGGAAAACCCGCGAGAGGTGGGAGTCGTAGAAATCCTGGTGGCGATGGAAAAACATTTTCATAAATCTCGTAAGTGGATTCCAGCTTGAGGTAGGCCATCCGAGCCAAAAATCTGCGATATCAAAATCCGTACTCGCATAGTGATAAAAACCTAGCGGACGGGAATGAGAGAAATAATCCAGAGAGCGAGTCGTAAAGAATCTGCGATGCGTTGGATCTTGAAAAGCGAGGATAGATCTGAAGTAGGGGACTTCGATTACGATGTGTGCCCCAGGTTTTGAAACCCGATGAATTTCTTCCATAACTCGAGGAAGATCGTCAACGTGTTCCATAACATGGAATGCGAGGATAACGTTGACAGTACCCGCCTTGATCGGCCAAGGCATTTTATTGAGGTCGTGGACGATATCGACTCCGTCGGATTCGACGACATCAATACCCGTTACATTCGGGTATCGCTGCGATCCGCAGCCGAGGTTTAAAACTTTCTGCGACGAATCAAAAATAATATTCCGTCCTTTCTGCGTATAGAGTTTTGGAACGAGAAGATCCATAGCATTTAAACCCCCGGCAATATCCGACGCGCGGCAGATGCAAAGAATTTTTCAAAACGGCCGAGAATTGCGCGTAGTTTCTTCCGATGCTCGTAGCGCTTGGTAAAAGCAGTAAGCGTCGCATCATCAATATCGGCAATGCGAGTGCCGGTAACGATAGACGTGAGTTTGAAAGAAGAAAGATCTTTTTCTCTGAAATTCTTTGGTTTTACCGCCCGAAGGTAAACGCCAAGAGTTCTCGCGTCTGAAGCAATCGCTTTAATCTCAAGATCGCCGAAAATTTCTTTAAAATCTTCCGGAGTATAGCGCCAGAAATCGCCGGGATGAGGGTGATAGTAGTGGCCAGGCATACAGGTGGTTACAAGAATCACGCCGCCTGGTGCAGCGAGGTTTTTAAGGTTCGAGATGACCGTTCGCCAGTTTCTCGTGTGTTCAATTGATTCAGTAGAAATCACCACATCGAACCGTTCTTTCCCGAATTTCTTTATGACGTCATCCGCGTCGCAAATCACATCAACCCCCGGCCCGGGTACGATATCTACTCCCACATACTCTGCAGGTTTCCATGCAAGAGCAGTGGGGCGCATACTCCCGTTCATGTCGTAGGAACCCACCTCAATAACCCGTTTTCCCCGTACGTCTTCCGGGAAAAGGTGCGAAGAGCCGAACATAAGACAGGCGGTGGTGCACATGGGGATAGTATACTTTGGATTACTAAAAGTGTCTTTCGACCCGCGCATTTCGGGGACGCTATCTCCGCATACTTGCGGAGCGCTCTCTCTCGCCCGCCGCCGCGGGCTCCGAGAATCCCCGAAATGCGCGAGTCTTCAATCTTTTTTGTTTTTAAGTAGTATATGCGCGAATTCCTCCGCAAATTTTGAAGTGGTGAATCGTTCAAGCGTTTTCTGTCTTCCGTGTTCGCCCATGCGCCCTGCGCGCTCGGGATCATTCCAGAGAGTTTTAATCGCGGCTTTCAAAGCTTCTGGATCTTCCGGTGGTACCACGAGACCATCTACTCCGTCTTCGAAATGATCCGCTCGAGTGGAACGCTCTGTAATGATTACCGCTTTCCCCGAGGCCATAGCTTCGAGGAGTACGTACTGGCCGGAACAGTCAGAACCAACTAACTTTTCTTCGTGGATGCTCGGCACAATTACGAACGCAGCATTTGCGTAGAGCGACGGCATCTCTATTTGTGGAAAATATTTTACCGTTGCGTTCTTTGGAAAATGTTCGATGCCAGGAAAATTTCGTGGTAGCGCTCCGATGACAAGATGAAAATCTTCATTTTCGACTGTTTGAATAAGTGTTTTGTAGTCGCGTCCCACATCGCGGCCTGCGCTAAACACGTAGGGTTCGTAAATATCCGGCTTAGTACGATTCGCATTTTTTGTATAAAAATTTACGTCGATCCCGTAGGGAATATAGTGGAGTCGATTCGCATTAAATCCTTCGGTTACGAGAAAATCTCGCTGTGAGAGTGAGGGGCAGATGATGCCGTCTGCGGAAGCGATCGCCTTCCGAATAAGAGCCGCCTTAAGTCCGCGCCGATTACGCTTCAAAAGGTTTGAGAGGTATGTGTTGTAGATGAACCAACGGGGGTGTTCCCATCGAAGCACTACCTTCGCGATGAAAAGGGTAAAGAGACCAGCACCGGAGAATATCGCATCGTACGATCGCGCGACGAAAAGCGCGGGAAGCTGGGTGAGGTTAAATGAAATTTTTCGGAAAAATTCAGTAATTTTGTTCTCAAAAAAAGCAGCGTCGATGTTGTACTGTTTTAAATAGTTTAACCCGACGAGCGGGGTATCGGGTTCAAGCCCCTGCTGCCAGGCGGCGTAATTTCTTTTGCGCGCACCGGCGTAGAGGTAGAGGACGCGGAGGTTTGACATATATAGATTTATTTAGTATACTTTTCTCCGGTTCGCTGTCAACATTCCAAACGGAGGTAAGCAATGACAGATCTGGTTACTGGGACTTCTCCCGAAGCGATACGAAAAGCGGGGTGGTCGATCTCGATCGATGGCCAACTTCTCGAGAACGTCGGCCACGTGGTGATCGAAAACCCAAGGTTCGGCAGATTTTCCTTCGGTCTTCGTCCCGAAGGAACGTATGGCTGGGGATGGAAAGAGGTGGGTGGTGTGGGGATCGTGCCGTGGAGCATCTTCAAAGGAAAGCTTCTCATCGGTCTCGTCGCCCAGATTCGCCCCTTCGTTCGGGTGAGCGAGTATGTCATGAACATTCCCCGCGGATTTGCAAAGCAGGCTGCAACGTTCCGCGAAAGTGCTGCGGCAGAATTCAGGGAAGAAGTAGGCCTCGGCGGAGTTGAGTGGCCGAAGCGTCTCGAGCCCCTTGGGGACGTCGCGACGAACGCGAACTCGACGTTTTTCGATACCACGGACGGAAGAGGGTTCCAATTCTTCGCATTTGAAACGAAGGAGGAAGAGCTCGAAACACGAGACGGTGCCATCTGCTTCCGTCGTGAGTTGGTGCAGCGGGAGGTGGATCCTGCGGAATGGATCCAAGGTTGCGTATTCCTGCCGTGGGAGAGCGCGGCACTCGTGATCGACAACTTCACGAGCTCGGGTGTTGCGAGACTCCTTGCCACGAAGCCAGAACTCAAATCATTCCTCTAGCATCTTCGCGCACACGCATCGCACAGCCGGTGTCACGACTCTCGTGGCACCGGCTTCATCTTTTTAAATAAGTTTGTTTTTCCAGGTCTCCGGCGTCCGATCGTTTACAATTTCAAGATCGAGGTGGTATTCGAACGGCTTTGCCCCGCGAGATTTGATCCACTTCACGGTTTCTTTGACCCCATCTTTGAATGACGTCGTTGTTTTGTATCCGAGCATGCGGCGCACCTTATCCGCCGAACAGCTCGCATATTTCACTTCCTGTGGTCGGGAAGGAACGTATATAGGATCAAGCTTGAAATTAAGAATATCGGCAATCGTTTTCGCCGCATGGTTTATGGTTACGAATTCCTCGTCCGGACCGATGTTGATCGCATGACCAACAACATCTTTGTTAAATCCCATTTTTACCAATGGATCGATCGCGTCCGTAATATAGGTAAAGCTTCGTTTTTGCTCTCCGTCGCCATAAATAATCGGTTGCTGTCCCTGGAGCATTCGGTTCGTTACGATGGAAATTACGTTCCGATAGGGATCGTCGTACTTCTGCTTAGGACCAAAGATATTGTGAGGGACCGCAACGACGTATTCAGTTCCGTGGGCCTGTGACATTGTTTCCAGAAAAAGTTCGGAAGCATACTTTGCGACACCATAAGGATCTACCGGGCGCGCGGGCATCTCTTCGTTAAAAATTCCACCCTCTTTCCCCTGGTGACCATAGCGCGCCATACTTGAGCAGAACACCACTCGCTTCACGTTATTAATAACGGCGGCAGTTACCGTAGCTACGGTAGAATTGTACGTATGCTCGGTAATGAGGTTTGGAGAAAAAACACTTAGTCCTTCATGGGGAGCCGCCGCGCAGTGGTACACCACGTCGATTCCCTTCAAAAGCTCTTTCATCTTTGGGAAGTTGCGGGCGTCCACTTCGTGGAAAGCGGCGCCTTCTGGTACATTATCTCGGTAGCCCCCGAGCATGTTGTCGCAGCCGGAGACCGTGTGGCCGGAATTAATAAGCCGTTCCGCGAGGTGGCTTCCGAGAAATCCGGCAATGCCGGTGATGAAAATTTTGGATCGTGTCATACTCAAGGAAAACATGTTTGCTCTCTTAGTGGTTACTCTATTGGAAATAAGGAAATCCGTCAAAAACGGATGCCAATAAATTATCGTTATGCGTATTTGCGTACTGACCCATAATCTTCATGACGACAACGGTGCCGGTGTTTTTGCCGGAAGGGTGGTACACGCTTTAGAGGAACGTCTTCGTGCAGAGGTGATCGTATTCACAACTATTCCTGGCGGAGCAAGAAACGAGCGGCCAATTTTACGACCGCAGAAAAAGAATTTCATTTCAATGCTGCGAGAAATACGGCGAACCATGAAGACGTGCGATATCGTCCATGTATTTGATGCCTACCCCTATGGGGTAGTTGCGGCTATCGCGGCGGTCGGGCTCCGAAAAAAAATTATTCTCACTGCAGTTGGCACGGGTTCAGTGCGACATCTCTATCACCGTCACATTCTTTTAACTCCGCTGGTGCGCTGGGCATTTCGCAGGGCGACGGTAATTACTGCTATTAGTCGATTCACCAAGGGGCTCATCACGAAGCACCTTCCTTCTCTTTCGATTATCGTCATCAATCCCGGAGTTGATTATGAGAAATTTTCTGGAGCGATCGGGGGAAGCGATGCGGATCACCACACCATAGTTAAAGATAGCAATGGAAAGGAACATTCGATAGCAAGTTTGCGTCCCTATCTTTTAAGTGTCGGTTCGGTTCGATGGAGGAAAGGCTACAAGCGAAGTTTGAAATCATTCATACTTCTACAGAGGAAGTTCCCTGCATTACGTTACGTAATCGTCGGACGGACATCGTGGAAGAAATACTACGAAGAGTTGCTGGGGATCATACGAACACATCATCTTGAAAAAGTTGTTTTCTTTTTAGATCAGGTGAACGATATAAAAATACTCTCGGCGCTCTATCGGAGTGCTGAAGTCTTTGGGCTTCTCTCGCAAGATTGGGGTTACGACGTCGAGGGGTTCGGATTGGTATTCCTTGAAGCTGCGGCAGCAGGAGTTTCGGTGGTAGGAACCACGAAGAGCGGTGCCGAAGACGCAGTCGAGGAGGGGAAAAATGGTTTTCTTGTACCGTGTGAAGACGAGAAGGCATTTGCGGAAGCGATTGCGCATATTCTAGGAAATCCAACGATACAGAAGAATATGAGCCGGGAATCTCTGGCGTGGGCTCGGAAATCCGCATGGGATTTACGAATTCAGGAGTATGTAGACCTCTATAGAAGGATCGGATACGAGAAAAACTAGATTACTCGCTGTATAGTTATTACATTGTATAGCGATATGACTACCAGGAAAGAAAAACCAAAACGGGCCTTTATTACCGGTATCACCGGGCAGGATGGGTCATACCTTACCGAGTTTTTACTTGCAAAAGGGTACGAAGTGCATGGATTAGTTCGAAGGTCGAGTCTTTTTAATCGGGCGCGTCTCGATGAGCTTATTTCTTCCGAAAAATCGACTAAAAAGCCAATTCTTCACTATGGAGACCTTTCCGATGGGAGTAATTTGCGACGCATTATCGAACGAGTACAGCCGGATGAAATCTACAACCTTGGGGCGCAAAGCCATGTAAGGATTAGCTTCGAGATGCCGGAATACACAGCAGATGTAGTAGGGGCAGGTGCGTTACGTCTTCTCGAAGCTATCCGAGAGACAAAAATTCCCACAAAGTTCTACCAGGCGTCTTCTTCAGAAATGTATGGAAAAGTAATTGAAACCCCACAGACAGAAAAAACCCCATTCAATCCGCGGAGTCCATATGCCATCGCAAAGGTATTTGCACATAACGCGGTGGTGAATTACCGCGAGGCCTATGGGGTTTTCGCTTCAAATGGGATTCTTTTCAATCATGAGTCACCACGACGCGGAGAAAACTTTGTTACTCGAAAGATTACGATGGGAATCGCAGGTATTCTTAGTGGCAAACAAAAAAAGATAATACTCGGGAATCTCGATGCAAAACGCGATTGGGGCTACGCACCTGAATATGTAGAAGCTATGTGGCGCATCCTACAGCATAAGACACCAGATGATTTTGTAATCGCAACAGGAAAAACTCACAGCGTGAAGGAATTTCTCGAGGAGGCATTTCGTGTCGCTGGAATTTCAGATTGGAAAAAACACGTTGACATTGATCCATGGTACTATCGGCCGTCAGAGGTAGATGTACTCATTGGCAATCCCGCAAAAGCAAAAAAAATACTTGGATGGGAACCGAAAACCGGCTTCAAAGAACTGGTGAGAATCATGGTTAAAGCCGATTGTGAGAAGCTGGGGGTTAAGATTTAGAACTATATGGCGGCGAACACTATTTTTATTAGTGCCTTTTCCCATAGTCCAATCGGAAATTTTTCTGTTCCAGGAGGAGTGTTTGAATTACTTGCGGAACACAAGAAACCGGATACGCAGGTTATTCTTTTGGTAACGAAAGATGAACACTACGAGAAAATTCGAGAAGCATCGTACATTAAAAATGGTGCGATCACCGTTCATCAAGTACCCCTGTATGAACCGAAGCGTTTGGCGGTAAAAATATTTAGGTTTTTCTATGCCTACCTCATTTTTACAGGAACCACGAAAACGCTCGCAACCTTAGGGGCACGCGCGGATATGCCTCCCGCAGGCGGCAATCGTCATCTCGCGTTCGTGAAGAGTGCGATCGCAAACACCATTGGGAAAATTCCTGCGGTGAAGAAACAGCTGGTACCGTGGCTCTTCGATCGGATATTTAATGAGCGCCCCTATGCGCATCTTTTTGAAAAATACCAACCCGATCTCGTGTTTGCGGCGAACATGGCAATGGTTCCAGACTCGGAATTGCTCGCGGAAGCAAAGCGGCGGGGAGTGAAGACCCTTGGTATGGTGTGTAACTGGGATCACCTGAATAAATACTTCATTCCTCGGCAGGCGGATTATCTCATTGCGCAGAACGAACCGATGCGCCGAGAAGCGGTAGAGTTCCAAGGGTACGAACCGGAGCAA
Organism: Patescibacteria group bacterium; assembly: GCA_038063175.1. GTDB lineage: Bacteria > Patescibacteriota > Minisyncoccia > UBA6257 > 1-14-0-10-40-38 > JBBTVP01. The sequence continues at coordinate 4,088 of JBBTVP010000035.1, read as the reverse complement.
ATTACCGTTACCGGTTTTCCTAAGTTCGATATTTATCCCACGATTGCGAAATACACTATGAATCGCGAGGAATTTTTGCGCCACTTCAATATTCCTCAAAACGCAAAACTCATTCTCTTTATTTCGGGTTCTGCGTATTCTCTTGATGAGGGAGATATTTTAGAAACTATTTCGAATTGGATTAAAGAAGGAAATCTTGATAAAAATGCCCATCTTCTCATTCGACCATACGTCACTCTTCGGGATCGTAAGCAAGAAGAAGCGAAATACAAAAAGCTCATGACAGATCCCACGATTGCTTTCAATTGGATGAAAGGGGATGAAAGCGGAAAACCACGTGAGCTTTACCTTGGCATGCTCGCCCATGCAGACGTAGTCATTTCGATGTTTTCTACAACCGCAATTGAAGCAGCGCTTCTCGACAAGCCGACGATCGCGATCGGATTCGACGGCTACGCGAAGCGTCCACCCCACCAGAGCATTCGCAGGATGGAGACTATGCACCACTTCAAAAACGTACTCGATACGGGCAACGTCCCGGTTGCGAGAAACTTCGATGAGTTGAAGAGTATGATCGAAAGTTACCTTGCCACACCCAGTAAGGATAGGGATAAGCGGATGGATATCGTTCGAAAATTGTGCCACGGAGGAGACGGGCTTGCATCAAATAGGGTTACGGAGATCATTCTTTCTCATGCCGCCGCATGAAATTAGAATCCGGTCCAAGTGAAACAGCCCCAGTTTCATTGCTTCAGAAGTTTGTGAGCGGTGAACTGCAATTCGGTGCGTGGGGTGTGCTCGCACGTGGCCTCGGCTGGGCAAATTCGTTCCTCATTATCTCTGGACTGACCGTATACCAGTACGGGGTGTTCCAGCTCTTCCTTTCCGCGTACGCGATACTCACCGAGTTTGTTTCGTGGGGAGGCCTTGCGGCGGGGACGGAAATCTTGCGCCTTGCGGGGCGCGGCAACGAGGCGCGAGCGAAGCGATTATTCTACGAGTACAACACGCTGCGGTTTGTGAGCGCCGCCTGCTTCTGGGCACTGTTCTTTTTCGGTGCACCCCTCGTCGCATTCCACTACGGGCCTGATTTCATCGGATTGATTCGTATCATGTCTTTCATGTTCTTTGCGGAAGTTTTCGGTGCAGCGGTCGTAACGGTGGTGAACATGAGGATGGATTTCCGAGCGCTCGCATCTCGCCGGGCGATCGGAAAAACGTTCCAGCTCGCAACGCTCGTGGGATTCTTTATATTTTCGACCATAAGTCTTCGGGAAGTTCTCCTCTCGCTTGTAATCGGCAGCTTTCTCTCAACCGCCATCCTCCTGCCTGCGGCGGCGAGGGCATGGAAGCCGTGGCGGAGAGTTTTAGCAAAGCGCGGCCCGATTATTCTCTGGCAGGTCGCCCGCGCCCACGGAAAGTGGGATTCAATAAAGAATCTTTTCTCGCAGTTCGGGACACGGATACAGCCTTGGCTCATCAAATTGTTCGTGAGCACCGAAGCGGTAGGCGTGTACGGTGTTGCCACGTCGCTCGCTGAAGTGGTCATGCAAATGGTTCCTCGGAATACCATGAACATGCTCATCACGAAAGTCTTCCACAATAAGGATCATTCACAAAGGGTATTCACATACGCGGTGAAGTACCTCACGATTTGGGGGATAGTGGGGGTGCTTGGTTCTCTGGTCGCGGTGCCGGTGGTAATTCACTTCGTCCTGCCGCAGTACACTTCCTCGCTCCAGTTTTTTTACCTCCTCGTTTTCCTTGTACCGGTGAAATCCTTCCAGTGGATAACCGATCTTTTTCTCCGCGTATTCCGCCAGCAGAAATTCGCCTTCATAAGGGGAATGACGAGGAGCGCTTCTCTGTTTGTACTACTTCTCGTATTTCTTCCGATGATAGGTCTCTGGGCGCTGGCTTTAGCCGATTTTTTCATGAGGGTAGTTATTGCATACACCGGCTACCGCCGCCTTCTGAAATTGCGGCCTGAATTTCGCATAACTCCTAATCTTCTGTTTTCGTTCGGCGAAGAGGATCGAAGGATTTTAGGAAGGATTTTTGAGAATGCAAAATCATTCTTCACTGCTGCGCTGAGGTTGGTAGCGCGAAATGTAAGAGGAAGTGTATAATCCATACCCATATGGGCTACGAACAAAAAACAGGAAGCATCTACGGAACGCTATTCAAAGGGTATTCAGAGAATCTATTCGATAAGTCGGTAGAACTTTTCGAGCAGCGCCACAACCGTTGGGGTATAGATACGAACTGGTTTAAAGGAAAGGTATGCCTCGACGCCGGCTGCGGGGGAGGACGTTTCGTGATCGCACTCGCAAAGTTGGAAGCAAAGAGAGCGTACGGCATTGATATCAGCGAAGGGGCAGTCGAGGCGGCAACCGAACGTGCGCGCGTGAGAAATCTTACGAACACCGAATTCGTTCGCGCATCGGTTCTCCAGTTGCCGTTTCCGGACAAAATGTTCGACTATGTTGTCTCGAGTGGTGTGATACACCACACGCCAGACCCGAAGCGGGGGTTCGACGAAATTGTCCGTGTTCTTAAGCCCGGAGGCCGTTTATTTCTCAGCGTGTACGGGAAGGGCGGCACGAAATGGTTTTTCAAGGTGGATATATGGAGGTACACGGTGGCAAAACTAATTTCCTTCAGTGTGATGGAAAAAATCTGGAAGTTTATCGGTGTACCGGCAAATAAGCGGTATGCATTGCTCGACAATTTGTACGTTGAGTACTGTTTCCGGTTCAAAGAAAAAACAATAAACGATTGGCTCTTGAAGGCGGGATTCGGAAATATACGCCGGGTAAAATTTGAACGCTACGATTACAAGAAACCGCTCTCGAGGATCATCTACGGCGAGGGGTGGATACAGGTGTATGCGGATAAGCTGAAGTAGTACCGAGCGTACCTCTGGGAATCATTTTCGTGCACCGCGGTCGGGAAACCGAACGGGTAGTGAAAAGATTAAATCCATAGAGACGCACCGTTTATGCACGACACGAAAAGGAAAACCATATTTTTAACCAGCTTCCACCCGCTCATTTCCCGAAACATTCTAATGGGCGAGGTGTTTGCGATGCTTGCCGAGGCGCACCGGATCATCCTCCTGGTTCCTCGGTACAAGGCGCCGTATTTCGAGGAGCATTTTTCAGGACCAAACGTTGCGGTCGAAGCGATAGACACCAAGCTTACGGCGCACGATTTATTTTTTAGAAAGCTTATACTTTCGGCTGCGCCAACGCGCGATCTCTCCATTAAAAGACGGGTTGAGTTCTACCGGGATCGAAAAATCTTTTCCTACCTCGTTTCGGTGATTCCCGCGGCACTCTTCAGAGGGAAGAAGTGGTATATTCGCCTTTTGCGTGCGCTTGATCGTCGCACGGGGAATCAGACGAGATTCAGCCCCTTGTTTGAACGCTACCATCCCAATGCAGTGGTGAGCACTGACGTGCAGAACGAAATCGACGTCGCGTTCCTCCGTGGAGCCCAGGTGCGGGGCATACGCACAGTAGCCATGGTCCGCTCGTGGGATAACCTCACCTCCAAAGGGATTATCCGCTGCGTCCCAGGGAAACTCCTCGTGCATAACGATATTTTGAAGGGCGAGGCGGTGCGGTATAGTTTCATCGATCCGGGTATCATTTCGGTAATCGGTATTCCCCACTACGACCGCTACAAAAAAGCATACGATGCGTTCCACGATTCCGCTCCTTCCCGCGCGCGAGAAATGAAAGATGCTTTTTTTACCGCTTTGCAGTTCGATGCCACGAAGAAGCTCATCCTATTTGCTCCGTTCGGAGATCGCTACATACGGGACAATCGCACCGACATCCTTATCCTCGAAACCCTTTCCTCCCTTGACTTGAACATCTTAGTCCGTCTGCCGCCCACCGACACGGTGAACTTTATGGGGTTCAAGAGTCGACGAGCAACAGTCCGATTCTATGAGAGTGGGAGCAGCGCGTGGAGGGGAGGGAAGAAGATTAATGAAGTAAGTGCTACAGATGAGGAACATCTCATCAAATCTCTCGCCGCGGCCGATGTCGTGGTAACTGGACAGTCGACTATCGCAATAG
>JBBTVP010000034.1:0-2556 GCA_038063175.1 Patescibacteria group bacterium | reverse complement strand
TCGAGTGGGAAATAAGCTCGATTAAATCAGCGAAGTTTTCTGGAGTGACTTTGAGCGTATCGAAACCAATCCCCTGCTCCGCCATAACGCCGCGGAGGTCGGAGGTAAGGTAATTCACGAGGAGCTCACGTTCTCGCGGAAGATTTTCATTGTCTTCGGCAGCGAGCTCTGATGCAGCCGCCTCAAAGAAATCCGCCATTGCCGGATCGAAGATGAGCACTTCAACCTGCTCGGGAGAAATACCGAACTCACGCACGAATCGGGCGCGCTTCTCGTGCGGCAATTCTGGAATCTCTCTTTTGAGCGCCCCGAAATCGAACTTCGAGAGGTCGAGTGGCGGAATGTCTGGCTCCGGGAAATACCGGTAGTCGTGGGCGTCTTCTTTGGCGCGCTGGGAAACAGTTATGCGCTTCACGTCGTCCCAACCCCTCGTCTCCTGCTTCATGGCTCCGCCATCATCCAACACTTCTTGCTGACGTTTAATTTCGTACTCGATCGCATCTTTTACCGCCTTGAAAGAATTGATGTTCTTCACCTCAACTTTCGTGCCGAGTTTCAGCTCGCCATCCACGATGGTTCCGAGTGATACATTTGCCTCAACCCGCATCTGACCTTTATCCATGTCAGCATTCGAAACATCGAGATAGCGAAGGATAAGCTGGAGTTCTTTTGCGAATTCAACAGCTTGATCAGAAGTTTTTATATCCGGTTCAGTTACAAGCTCCATGAGTGGCAATCCGGAACGATTGAAATCAACAAACGACGCAGATACACGCTGACGTGACGCTGATTCACGCTGACCGTCTTTACTTCCGCGCTCTTCTGCGTATAGTCCGCGTTGGTCTTGGTCGGCGAGACTGCTACTATGCAGCAATCTGCCCGAATCTTCTTCAAGATGTACTCTCCGTAGACGGACATTTTTCAGCATGCCACCAAATACAAATGGAAGGTCGTACTGGGAAATTTGGTATCCCTTCGGGAGGTCGGGGTAGAAATAATTCTTACGGTCGAATTTTGAGATCATCGGGATCTCGCCCTTCAAGGCCATGCCGACTTTCAACACCATTTCGATCGCCTTCTTATTCGGAACCGGAAGCGCCCCGGGTAGCCCTAAACATACGGGGCAGACGTTTACGTTAGGGTGCTTCTCGTCGGGATCGTTCTTACATCCACAAAACATCCCTGTTTTGGTTTTAAGCTCCGCATGTATTTCTAAACCGATTATGGGGACGTATTTCATATGCTTCTGAATTCCAAAATACTATAGTTCATTGTCTATTGTCATTTGTTCATAGTTTATTATTTTACGCGTATCCGATGAATTCTTCAAAAATAACGTCGTCCTCTGAAAATGCGGCGTTTACAAGCGTAGCTCGCACACCAGTCACCATAGCAGGAGGTCCGGCGATAAAAAACCTCGGCGAAGGAAATTCCCCCGCTGCATCAACAACCGCCGCCGAAGTAACGTGCCCGCGATGTTCGGCAAAGGTGAAGTTTGGGTTCATTCCGGCAAGCTCTCCAAGTTCCGAAAGGTATGCAACACGCTCGGCATTGGAATTCGCATAGAGAAGCACGATGCGATGCGGAAGCTCCTCCTCGGCGGTATGACGGATCATACTCATGAATGGGGTGATACCGATTCCGCCCGCAACAAATACCAGTGGTCGGTCACTTTTTTTTGGAAGCGTAAAACCTCCGTAAGGACCTTCCACCTCGAGTTCTGTTCCGAGTGGAAGATCGGAAAGGTTCCGCTTAAATGCACTTTGAGAGTTCCTGAATGCGATAACAAGCTTTTCGCGATCGGAAGGAGCAGATACGATTGAAAAATCCCTGGCGTTCCCTTGGTCGTCTCGGTGCTTTGGATCAGGGATAATAATATGTACGTACTGCCCAGGACGGAACAAAAAATCAGATCCTCGAAGATCGATCATAAGTTCAATCGTTTCGTGGGCAATGTTTCTTCGCTTTAAAATAGGGAGTCGCATCAGAATATAAGAGGTTTGTCTTGGTAAAATTTAATATTCTTCGAAAGCGCAATTTCGGCTCGTGAGAGCTGGAGCCCAACATCAAAATAATGATCTCCACGCGAAAGGAGGTCGAGGTGGGCGATTTTTAAACCCACCGCAGTCGCGGTTTTCCCTTTTATCTTTTGTAGTTCATCGCCCTCGAGACTTCGGACAGTTGCAACAATCTCTCCATCTTCAATCGTAATAACCACCATACCCCGAGGATCAGCGCTCACCGCCGGGTCGAACACGAGATTCGGTTCCCGCTCCCAAAATGAACAGCGGACAAGTTTAAGCGCCTGTTCCCAATCCCCTTCGTAGATATGTGCTGACTGTGAAGTAATCTGGAGTTTCCCGAGCGCAAAACCAAGTTCATCTGTAACTGTTTTTTGGAGCATGCGAAGTCCGAATGCGTTCGGAATCGCCGCTTTCATAATGTCATGGCTCCGGTTGGTAACAAGAAAATGGAGTTTTCCGTGCGACTGGATTGCCTGAACCTGGGTAATGCATGGCGGTTCCTTTGAATCTTTGTCCACCGGGGGCCCCATGG
>JBBTVP010000033.1:0-1749 GCA_038063175.1 Patescibacteria group bacterium | reverse complement strand
CATACGCGTACGACTGCTCACGAAAGGCCGAAGTTACATTAATCAGTTATCAAGAGCGAAAAATGGATTTTAATCAGGGGCCAGCGAAGCGGTACCAGGGGAACTGGAAATGCTCGAAGTGCGGCGCCGAGATCAAGGATCTGCCATTCGAACCAGATCCCTCTCGTATCGATCAGCTCCTTTGCTCGAATTGCCACCGCGAGAAGATGCAGTCGCGGCGCGCATCTTTCGGCAGATAGTGCTTCTCGTGCCAAAACCGCAAAACCCCTCCGACCATATCGGAGGGGTTTTGCATTTTCAAAAGACACGCTATAATAGAACGGCAAAAGGTCGGTTGGGTATCGTTGAAAAGGTTCAATGCGTTGGATTCATCGAATCGAAATCGTGGTGGGAGTTTGGCTCGTCATCTCGCCATGGGTGTTAGGATATGCGAGTTCGTCCGCGGGGCTTTGGAATAGCGTGGTCTTTGGCGCAGTAGTTGGAGTCGCAGGTCTCTGGGGAATGTTCGGAGAAGAAGTCTAATTTCACTTTTATATGAAAACCGTAAAAATTTATTCAACGCCTACGTGCGTCTATTGCAAAATGTCAAAGGAGTTCTTCAAGAAGAACAATATCGCCTACACGGAATTCGATGTTGCTAATGACGACAAAGCGCGGGAGGAAATGATCCAGAAATCCCACCAGCTTGGGGTTCCGGTCATTGATATTGATGGTGAAATTTTCGTGGGGTTCAATCGGTCAGAAATCGCAAAAGCGCTTGGGGTACAATAGTAGTTAGCCAATAGCCATTAGCCACTAGGGCGAGAGGAGAAAATAGATTTCACTAGTGGCCAGTGGCTAGTCACTAGTGGCTTATATTCTATGCTCTACGACTTCATTATCATAGGCGGAGGCCCTGCCGCAGTCGCCTCCGGCGTCTATGCGGCTAGGAAACGGTTGAAAACCCTTCTCATCACCGAATCATTCGGAGGGCAGTCGATTGTTTCTGCTGATATCCAGAATTGGATCGGGGAGCCGCACATCTCCGGATTTGACCTTGCGAAGAAGTTTGAGGAACACGTCCGTGCCTACCCCGATATCCTCGAGGTAAAAACGCCCGAGAAAGCAGTTGCCGTCCGAAAAACGGGAGACGGTAATTTTGAAGTTCAGACAGAAGATGGAACTATCTATCAAGGCAGGGCAGTGATGCTCGCATCAGGGGCACGGCGGAGAAAACTCGGCGTACCCGGCGAAGCGGAACTCGACGGCAAGGGGGTGGCGTACTGCTCGACGTGCGACGCGCCTATTTTTTCAGGAAAGCGGGTTGCGGTTGTGGGCGGAGGAAACGCCGGCCTCGAAGCGGTCGTCGACCTTTTCCCGTATGCCTCAAAGATTTTTCTTTTGGAATATGGAGATGTTCTGAAAGGTGATCCGGTGACCCAGGATGAGGTTCGAAAGAATCCGAAGGTTGAAATTATATTCAACGTGGAATCGAAAGCGGTGCTCGGTGACAAACTGGTGACCGGACTTCGCTACCTCGATCGAAAGGAGAACATCGAAAAAACGCTCGAGCTCGATGGTGTGTTCGTGGAAATCGGATCGGTTCCGAATTCAGAGCCAGTAAAGGAACTTGCAGAACTCGACAAGTACGGTCAGGTGGTGATTGATTCAAAGCATGGTACGACTTCGGTTCCTGGAATCTTTGCGGCAGGGGATGTCACGGACGATCCATATAAGCAAAACAATATTTCAGCAGGGGATGCGGTGAAA
>JBBTVP010000032.1:0-6666 GCA_038063175.1 Patescibacteria group bacterium | reverse complement strand
AACCCAGGCCCAGAGGACGAGCAACACCGGTAGACCATTCCACCGCAACCATGAAGGTTTGCCGGATGTGAGCTTTCCCGAGTATCACCGCCGGTTCCTCGCGTTCTTGTTTCGAGAGCATCCGCCCACCCATCCCCGACTTCAACGCTCGGATCTCTTCTGGGGTGAACGTGGTGAGAAAGGATATCCTACCAATTTCTCCACGACGATCTGCCGACGGGACACGCTCGACAACCTGCGTACCAAGCAATTCTTGTTGAGCCTGTATTATGATCTCTACCCGTTCTGCCTCATTCTTCCCAATAGTACCGTTTCCATAACGGATGAAACTGAAAAGTCTAAGACACGCAGAAGCAGTGGAAGGGGGTTCAATACCTCGCTCTATGAGAGCGGTGACAATGCCAGAATCGCGTTTCACGTTGACCTCCTTGAACTAAGGCGAATTCTACATCTCCCTTCGCAACTGTCAATTTTCTCATATACATGCATTTTTTCTTGCAAAGATTTCCCTCTTCCTGTTACCTTTGCCATAGACCTTTTCCAAGGAAGCACCATGTCACTCGAAGAGCTGCAAGAACACTTCTTTCGTCTCTATGGAAGACGAAACAGAATCTTCCTCCCAAGTCTTATCGCGCGCATCGGGTTTTTGAATCTCGCCATCGGCGACCTCGAAGACGCCATACGAAAAACGCATAACCGGGAAACCTACCAAACCGCGATCACGCGCACCATCGCGAGAATCTTCTGTGTGGCGGAGTACTTCAGAGCACTCCCCGTCGTCCCCCTCATGTGCCAAAAGTATCCTGCAAGCCACTGCAGCTACTGCGGGCATTTCCCATGCCACTGCGAAGAACACCGCCCCGACCCGACGCTCGTTGATCTAGGAACACAGGAACCTCAGCTTTCTTGGGGATTCAGGGATTGGCAGTTGCACTTCGACCGACTCTATGGAGAAAAGAACCGCGACCGAGGCGTCGAATACGTGCTCACACGTCTCTTTAAAGAGGTGAGCGAACTACTAAGCCTCGCCATGGCTCCTACCCAGGGTGACTCCCTCACCACGCTTCAGAAGATCGAAGAAGCGTTCGCGCTCGAGCTTGCAGACACCTTCGCGTGGACGATTGCCGTTACGAATTTCTACGACATCGATCTCGACCAAGCAATCAGGAGACGGTACGGTACGCATTGCCCCAAATGCACGAAGTTGCCATGCGAATGCAAAGAATTCCGGATGCACCCAGTGAACTGGGCGCTACCCACGCAGTGAAGTCGAGCCCACCCGAATCTCTCCGGGTGGGCTTCTTTTATATTCGGCAAGCTTCTATAATGAAGCAGAAATTGCAGCAGCATTTTCATAGTTTTATCTAGTATTCATCGTTATTGGTTTATTGTTTTTAGTTTTAAGTTATAAGTCATTTGTATGCCTAAATTCGTTCACCTTCATACCCACAGCCACTATTCCCTCTTAGACGGTCTCTCTAAAATCGATGACCTTGTCGCTCGTACAAAAGTGCTCGGCATGGACGCGATTGCGATAACCGACCACGGAAACCTCTACGGCGCGATTGAATTCTTTAAAAAAGCGAAGGCCGCGGGCATAAAGCCAATTTTAGGCGTTGAGGCATACATTGCGCCGGGAAGTCGGTTCGACCGCGAAACGGAAAACGGTAAGCGGAGCTACCACCACCTCATCCTCCTCGCTAAAAATAAGGATGGATGGAAAAATCTCCTTGCCCTTACTACGAAAGCATCCCTTGAGGGCTTCTACTATAAGCCGCGGATGGATAAAGAACTCTTACGGCAACACCACGAAGGGTTAATTGCGCTTTCCGGTTGTTTTGGAGGAGAACTTATTCAGACCATTCTTTCGGGTGACCTCGCGCGTGCCGAAGCCGTGGCGCGAGCGCACGAGGAGATTTTCGGCAAAGGAAACTATTTTATCGAAATCGGCAATCATCCGAACTTTGATCCGAAAAATTTCGTGATTGTCTGGAGAGAACTCATCGCCCTTTCGAAGAGAACAGGCATTCCTCTTGTGGCGACCCAGGACCTGCACTACCTTACGCGCGAAGACGCTGAATACCACGAAATCCTTCTTGCGGTGCAAACCGGCGCGAAGCTCGACGACCCCGAACGATTGAGCTTGAAACAAGATGACTATTCCATGCGATCTCCCGAAGAAATGACGGAGTTATTCAAGGAAATTCCCGAAGCAATTGAAAATACGGCAAAGATCGCAGATGTGTGTTCAGTTGAAATCGAGCTTGGGAAAATCAAACTCCCCAGCTTCCCTTTGTCCGAAGGCGAAACCGCAAACAAAGCGCTCGAGCAGATCATTAGCAGCCGCATTAAAGACCGCTACCCGGAGCCATCCGCCGAAGTCGAGAAGCGACTCAAGATGGAACTCGGAGTCATCGAACGCATGGGGTTCGCCGATTACTTCTTAATCGTCCAGGATTTCGTAAACTGGGCAAAAGAACGCGGCATTGTGGTAGGCCCGGGTCGTGGATCAGCTGCGGGGAGTATCGTTTCCTACATTTTAGGCATCACCGGGCTTGATCCGTTAAAGTACGAACTTATTTTTGAGCGATTTTTAAATCCCGAGCGTATTCAAATGCCGGACATCGATATCGACATCACGGACATTCGGCGCGACGAGGTGCTTGGGTATCTCCGTGAACGTTATGGCGAAGATCACGTGGCAAACATCATCACCTTTGGAACCATGGCAGCGCGCGCGGCGATCCGAGACGTAGGTCGGGCTCTCGGCGTCCCCTACTCGCTCTGCGATCAGATTGCGAAGCTCATTCCATTTCATATGGATCTCGAAAAAGCAAAAGCCGAAGTTTCGGATCTCGCAGACATCTACCGCACGAACGATGACGCAAAGCGAATCATCGATGCGGCGATTCACCTCGAAGGCGTCGCGCGGCATGCATCGGTGCACGCCTGCGGCATCGTGATTACGAAGGAACCGCTTACTGAATATCTCCCCCTTCAACGCGCTCCGCAGGATACCAACATTATTATCTCCCAATTCGAGATGCACGCGGTTGAAGATTTGGGGCTTCTGAAAATGGATCTCCTGGGACTTCGGAACCTCACCATCATCGAAGAGACGGTGCGCCTCGTGCGCGAACTCCACGGAACGAATATCGACATAAGCAAGATTCCCCTGGACGACAAAAAAGCGTTTGAACTGCTTAAAACCGGACAAACCGTAGGGATATTCCAGTTTGAATCCGGCGGCATGGCTCGAAATCTGAAGGAACTAAAGCCAACTGAACTCGAAGATTTGATCGCCATGGTGGCTTTGTACCGACCAGGACCAATGGAACTTATTCCGGAGTACATCGCGCGGAAGCACGGCGAAAAAACGGTAATGTACCTCCATCCCAAGCTCGAAGCAATCCTTGGGAAAACCTACGGCATTATGATCTACCAGGAACAGCTCATGAAAGCCGCCCAGGTGCTCGCCGGATTCACGCTTGCCGAAGCCGATGTGCTCCGGAAAGCAGTTGGAAAGAAAATTAGAAAACTCCTTCTTGAACAAAAGGAAAAGCTCATCCAAGGATGCGTGAAAAATAATGTTTCCCAGCAAGTAGCAGAGAAATTCTGGGATCTTGTGGAACCATTCGACCGTTACGGATTCAACCGCTCCCATGCCGCGTGCTACGCGATGATCGCCTACCAAACCGCGTACTTGAAAGCGAACTACCCCGTTGAATTCATGACCGCAGTGCTCGATGCGGAATCTGGCGACATTGACCGAACTTCATTTATCGTCGCTGAATGTAAAAAAATGGGAATCGAAATTCTCGCGCCAGACGTAAACCGGAGCTCTGCGGTGTTTACCCCAGAGGAAAAAAACATCCGCTTCGGACTCGCGGCAGTGAAGAACGTCGGTACGAACATTGTCGACGCCATCATCACGGAACGACAGCGGAGCGGACCCTTCAAAGATCTCCCCACATTCCTTTCCCGCGTGAACCACAAAGATCTCAATAAAAAATCACTGGAGTCACTCGCTAAGTGCGGCGCTCTCGATTCCTTGGGCACGGAACGGAATATGATCCTTACGAATATCGATGACATCATAAAATTCAACCAGCTTCTGAAACGGGAAATCCGTACAAACCAAGCCGGTCTTTTTGGAGCAGGCGTTGCCCCCCAGATGCTCCGATTGAAAGAAGCTCCGCCGGCAAGCCCGCAAGACAAGCTCATGTGGGAAAAGGAACTCTTAGGGCTCTTCATCACCGACCACCCGCTGAACCGTTTCAAAACAAAAATCGAGGAAGCGAAAGCAAAGCCGATCCGGGAAATTGTTGCGAGTGGCGGAAGGGGCATGTACGCAGTCGCGGGTGTGGTTGGAGAGATTAAACGGATCGTCACAAAAACCGGAAAACCGATGATCTTCGCGAAAATCGAGGACTTCGATAATACCTTGGAAGTTATCGTATTTCCTGATACGCTCGTAAAGAATCAGGCGGTGTGGCGCGAGAACTGTGTCGTACTTGTTACCGGGAAAATGTCCTCAAGAAACGGCGAGGAAAAGTTTATCTGCGACAACGCCATAGAGTTGTAGAAAGGTTGAATGTGACAAGCAAAATGTCATAAAGATCATTCCCCATTCAACATTGCCCATGTCACAAAAAAACCTCGAACTTATCCGCCACTCGCTCGCGCATCTTCTCGCTGCTGCGGTTAACGATCTGTATCCGAACGCCCTTCCCACAATTGGTCCATCAATCGAAAACGGCTTCTACTACGATTTTGGTAATTTAAAAATCTCGGACGCTGATTTGCCGAAAATCGAGGAAAAAATGCGTGAGCTTTTGCCGAGCTGGAAAGAATTTACTAAAGAAGAAAAAAGTCCGAACGAAGCCGCTCATCATCCCGTCATAGTTGGAAATAGATACAAAAAAGAATTAGTTGATGAAGTCGTGAGTCGCGGCGAGACTATCACCTTCTATACCTCTGGCGAATTTACCGATCTCTGCCGCGGAGGGCACGCAGAACGCCCTGCAAAAGAAATTAAAGCGAATTCTTTCAAGCTCACCCACCTCGCGGGTGCGTACTGGAGGGGTGATTCAAAAAATCCACAGCTTACACGGATTTACGGCGTGGCATTTGCATCAAAAAAAGAGCTCGACGAATACATCGCGATGCTCGAGGAGGCAAAAAAACGGGATCACAAAAAGATCGGCGTTGAATTAGATCTGTTTCTTATCGACGAAAAGGTGGGAAAAGGATTGCCAATGTGGACTCCGAAAGGAACCGCAGTGAAGTTTGAGTTAGAAAAATTCACCCGCGACTTGGAGCGCAAGTATGGCTACGAACACGTGGAGACGCCCTACTTAGGCGCCGAAGAACTCTACCGAATTTCAGGGCACCTCGATCATTTTTCAAAGAACATGTATGCCCCCATCGATATGGACGGAGATAAGTTCTACCTTCGCCCGATGGCTTGCCCGCACCACATCCGCATGTACCAACGGAAACCATGGAGCTACAAAGAGCTTCCTGTCCGCTACGCAGAAATTTCCGACTACAACCGCTATGAGAAATCGGGCGAGCTCATGGGTATGATTCGCGTGAGAAAATTTCAACTCACCGATGGCCATCTTTTCATCGCCCCCGAAGGTTTGAAAGATGAGTTTAAAAATGTTTGCCGAATGATTAGTGAAGCAGTAACTACTCTCGGGCTTCTCGATATTGTCTCATATCGCTTCTCAAAACGAGATTCTAATAATAAAGAAAAATACTACCCAGACGATAAGCTTTGGAATCACGCCGAGGGATTAATGAAAGAAGCGCTCGATGAGCTTGGATTCGACTATGTGGAAGCAGAAGATGAGGCCGCATTCTACGGCCCGAAGCTTGATGTTCAAGCAAAAAACGTGAACGGCAAAGAAGACACCCTCTTTACTGCGCAGATCGATTTTCTACTACCGCAGAAGTTCAATCTGGAATACATCGATGCTAACGGGGAAAAGAAACGACCAGTTATGATACATCGCTCGACGGTCGGCTGCCTTGAACGAACTTTTGCTTTCCTCATTGAACACTATGCAGGCGCATTCCCCCTCTGGCTCTCCCCGGTGCAGGTTCGCGTGCTCGCAGTTTCAGATAAGTTCCAGGAATATGCCCGAAAAGTAACTGACGCACTGAAAACCGAAAACATTCGGACTGAACTCACGGAAGCGAACGAAACACTCGGCAAACGGATTCGCGCCGCAGAAACCGAAAAAATCCCCTATACCATCGTTCTCGGCGAGAAGGAAATGAACGCGAAAACGGTAAATCTTAGAAACAACCGGAAAAATACGCAGGGCGAAATGGAAATAGAAGCCGCAATCGAGACGCTTAGAGAAGAGATCTCGAAAAAGCTCTAGCGGTTACTTTAGAATTTCCCGGAAAACTTCCTGGAGCACCTGCGGGTTCCCTTTCCCTTTCAATTCCCCCATTGCCTTGCCCACAAAAAATTGGAGCGAGGCGGTTTTCCCCTTTTTATAGTCAGCAACTGCCGCAGGATTTGCGTCGAGAATCCGCTTTGCTACTTCGGTAAGCGCTGAAGTATCTGAAACCTGTTCAAGCCCTTCGTCTTTCAGAATCGCATGTGGATCGCCTCCCTTTTCAAACATTTTCCGTAGAATATCCTTTGCG
>JBBTVP010000031.1:0-4922 GCA_038063175.1 Patescibacteria group bacterium | reverse complement strand
CGCTGGGGTGGCGGAACTGGCAGACGCACTGGCTTCAGGAGCCAGCGGTCGCAAGACCATAGGAGTTCGAATCTCCTCCCCAGCACCGCGAGAGAAGTATATCTCCGCAGAGGTTTTCGAAGGTGTAACACGGTCGATACTACAAAGAAACACCGCACGAAAATCTCCTAACAACAACATAAGTAACTAAGACAGAAATGATACGTAACGCAAAAACATCCGGCAAGGCCGGATCCGGCTCTGCCGGACAACCAGCCCCCACAGGAGACGTCGTTCGGTTTATCCCTTTGGGAGGCCTCGAGGAAATCGGCAGAAACTGCTCGTTCTTCGAATACAAAAATGAAATCGTGTTAATCGACGTCGGCATCCAGTTTCCAGAAGAGGAAACTCCCGGCATCGACTACATAATTCCGAACGTCACCTACTTGGAACCAAAAAAGGCGAATATTAGGGGCCTCATTTTTACCCACGGGCACTACGACCATATCCATGCCCTCCCCTACCTTCTCGCAAAGCTCGGAAATCCGGTAATCTACACCGCAGCGCTCACGAAAGCGATCATCGAGAAGCGGCTCGTAGAATTCCCGAATCTCCCGAAAGCAAAATTCATCGTCGTGAAGAGCGGGGATGTCGTAAAACTCTCTCCGAATTTCGAAGTGGAATTCTTCGGGATCTCGCACACGATTCCAGACGGGCTCGGGATCATCCTTTCGACTCCGGCAGGAAAAATGGCGCACTTCGGCGACTTCCGGCTGAACATCGACAAAGACGGGAAACCGACCGACCTCGAGGTATTCGAGCGGATCGGAAAGATGGGCATCCATTCCATCTTTATGGATAGCACAAATTCCTTGAAAAGCGGGTTCTCGATTTCCGAACGGGTCGTTGAAACCGAACTCGAGAAGCTCTTTAAGGGCGCGGCTGGCCGAATCATCGTTGGCACCTTCGCCTCGATGCTCGACCGGTTGAACGAGATCATTAAGATTGCGGAGAAACTTGGCCGAAAAGTGGCGTTGAATGGCCGTTCGATGAAAGACAACATCCAGATCGCGCAAAACTTGGGCTACATTAAGCCGAAGAAGGGGCAAATTATTTCGCTCGAGGAAATACATAAATTTCCCGACAATAAGGTGATGATTTTGACCACCGGTTCCCAAGGGGAACCGAACGCGGGGCTCATGAGGATTGTGAACGGCGAACATCGCTTCGTCACTCTAAAGACCACCGACACGGTAATTTTCTCCTCGTCGGTGATTCCGGGAAATGAACGGAGCATTCAGGCGCTCCAGGATAACGTTTCACGCCAGGTGGATGAGCTCTACAACTCAAAGCTCTTAGACATCCACTCGAGCGGCCACGGGTGCGCCGAAGACCTGAAGCTCGTGATGCAACTCACAAAGCCGAAGTTTATCGTTCCCATCCACGGCTACTACTTTTTCCGCAAGCACACGGTGAAGCTCGCGGAGAGCATCGGCATCTCCCGCGATCGGGTCATCATGATGGACAATGGCCAAGTTGCAAACCTTACGAAGGACAATTTCACGATCACTAAAGAGAAAGTTCCGACCGACTATGTGATGGTAGACGGGCTCGGGGTGGGCGATGTGGAACAAGTCGTGCTCCGTGATCGGAGAGTCCTCGCCGAAGAAGGAATGGTAGTCATCATCACCACGATCGACCGACAGAGCGGAAAAATCATTAAGAACCCGGACATTATTTCTCGAGGATTTATCTATCTCAAAGACAGCAAAGAGCTCTTAGATGAAATCCGCCGAAGACTCCGGGGAATCTTGGGGCGAATTCCGCGCCAAGAATCAGACCCCGACTACGTGAAGATGCTTGTCCGCGACCAGATAGGGCAGTTCCTCTACTCGAAGACAAAGCGCCGGCCGATGATTTTGCCGGTTATCATCGAGGTTTAGGATAGGCCACTGGTAACTGGCCAATAGCCACTAGTGCCAAAACCCCCGCGTACGCGGGGGTTTTGTTTCGTCCTATGCATCTTTAATCCCAATCCACGTCGGTTCGCCGTCTACCTTGGTTTCAGTCTGCGCACTCCAGCGTCCTTCTGGAATTTGAGTTTCGTGGATCGAAATGCGCACTGCTCCCACCGCTTTCTTTACTAGTTCTTCCACGCTCCGGAGTGCCAAGGCAAGCTTCGGCGTTGTTCGAATGGCGACTTCAACCATATCCCCTACTTTATATCCCCCCCCTTTCCGTAAATCCTGAATCGCGCGCGAGAACTCTCGCGCCATTCCCTCCGCATAAAGTTCAGGGGTAATCACCATATCAAGCTCGACTTCTGTCGCGAGTTTCGATGCGTAAGTCACTGTTTTCACATTCACCTCGTCTTTCAGAAGCTGGATGAGCTCTCCGTTATTTCTGACTTTTAACTTTTGACTTTTAACTTTTAACATTGCGAGCGGCTGCCGAACCTTAATCCCTGCTTTTTCCCGTGCTGCGAGTGCAAGACTCGCGAGCCGCCGTACCTCTGCCATTCCCGTAAGTATGCGGCGGTCGTGCGCATCTGTCTTCAGAAACTTCCAATCCTCTAAATGCACGCTTTTTACTTTTTGCTTTTCACTTGTCACTAGACTCTGATAGAGCGCTTCGGAGAAGAACGGCACAAACGGTGCCATAAGCTTTGAAAGCCCTATGAGAATCTCTCGGAGTACCTTCGGGGAAACATTCTTACGAGATCGCCGCACGTACCAGCGAGAGAGATCTTCCACAAACAGCTCGATTTCACGCGCAGCTTCCCCTACCGAAAAGCGATCGAGATATTTACTCACGCGCGTCGCGGTTTCTGAAAATCTGGCTTCGATCCACTCATCGAGCGCTTCGATTGGTTGGTGGCGCTCTCCTTGGTATGTTTCAAGAAATACATACGTGTTCCAGATCACGAGAAAGATTCGCCGGAATGCCTTCTTTAAATCCTCTTCGTCGAATTTTTTCGAATCTGCCGGGTCGTTTATGGTGAAGAAATACCACCGGAGCGTGTCGGCACCGTGGGTCCCGATTAACGCCATGGGTTCAACCACGTTCCCCTTCGATTTCGACATCTTCTGACCATGCTTATCGAGCACGAGACCCATCGAGATCACATTCTTATAAGAAATGCCTTTCTTCAAGAGCGTAGAGATAGCGAGCAGTGAATAGAACCACCCTCGTGTCTGGTCAACGCCTTCCACGATGTAGTCTGCGGGGAAATGCTTATGCCGATCTACCATCTCCTTGTTTTCGAACGGGTAGTGCCATTCAGCGAATGGCATCGCTCCGGAATCGAACCACACGTCTGCGACTTCCCGAACTCGGCGCATGCGTCCACCACATTCGGAACATCGGAGGAATATCTCATCAACGAACGGCCGATGGAAGTCCACCTCTCCGCTTCGGGAAAATGGCCAGTTGGGAAGTGAAAACTCACGCCACTCACCTACCTCGATATAGGGAACTTTTGCCATACCGGCATCAGAAACACCTTTCGCCGCTCCTTCGAGAAGCCAGAGCGGATCTCCATGGCTTACTATTGCGATGCGTTTGCCAGAAAATTTCCGGTCGATGTCCACCATTGTCTGAACCATCCGCTGCCGCACATCTCCCCAATGCTCACCCCCCGGAGGACGTTTCGAGAACCGTTCGATAAACGTAGCAAAGAAAGATTTGTAGCGCGCTTCGGTTCCGCCATTGAACGTACCGAATCCGATTTCCTGAATCCGGGAATCGACAATGACCTTCGCCTTCGTGGCCTTCGCAATGATTTGCGCAGTTTCCCGGGCACGCCGGTTCGGAGACGACACGATGAGATTCACCTTTTCCTGCTTCAGGCGTTCAGCAACAGCTTCTGCCTGCTCCTTCCCTCTCTTCGTGAGCCGCGGAGGATGCTGGCCCTCCGGCATGCACGACAACGTACGTTTCACGTTATGTTCTCCCTCACCGTGACGCACGAGGAAAAACTGGTTTCCGTGGTAACGGTATTTATTGAGTTCATCAAAAGAACCTGCAACAAACCGGTGTTCACATTTCTCGCCTTCCCAGATAGGAAGTGGCGTACCCCAATACCGTTCTCGAGAAATTGACCAATCTTTTCCTTCTTTCAACCACTCACCGAACCGCCCCTCGCGGATATGGCCCGGGATCCAGTTAATCGTTTTATTTACTTTCAACATTTCCTGCTTCAACTTGCTCATCTCGATAAACCACGTAAGCCGGGCAAGATAGATGAGCGGAGTGTTACAGCGCCAACAGAACGGATATTCGTGCTCGATCTTTTCTTCCTTGAAGAGCAGTCCGCGCGCGAGAAGATCGCTAAGTACGTCTTTATCTGCTTCCTTCAAAAATTTCCCCACACCGGGAAATCCAGATTTCATAATCCCCCGATCGTCAACCGTAATAAGCACGGGGATTTTCTCTTTTTCGGAAAGCTTCTGATTTTCTCCTCGGATGAGCGTGAAGTCATCGTCCCCGAATGCCGGGGAGATATGCACAAAACCGGTTCCCTCTTCGGTTGATACGAAATCCCCTGCGAGTATCCGATACATTGCCTTCACGGGCTTTGTGGTTGGATAGAGCGGTTCGTAACGAAGCCCCGCAAGTTTCGCACCTGCAACTTTTTCAACTACCGTTGGCGCGGGGGATCCCGGTGGATGGGGCGGTGGCGTCAGTGACCACAGGAATTCATCCCCTACTTTGAATTTCGTGTAGGCAACTTTTGGATTCACCGCAATCGCCACATTTCCCGGAAGTGTCCACGGGGTCGTGGTCCAGACGAGAAAGTATTCGCGTCCGTGTTTCTTCGGATGAGATCCATAGAGTGGAAATTTCACGAACACCGACGGATCCTTCGCTTTTTGATAAGCACCGGGCTGAGCGAGCTCGTTATTCGAAAGCGGCGTCTGGCAACGGGTGCACCACGGAATCAC
>JBBTVP010000030.1:0-2800 GCA_038063175.1 Patescibacteria group bacterium | reverse complement strand
CCGTGTTCGTGAAAGACGAAAAGGGACGTAAAGGGCAAGCCCCACGTCCCGAGGAACGTAAAGGACAACCCCTGCGTGCCGAGGTAGATTGGGCACGACTCCGCCATGTGACGAAAGTTGCGACGCGCCTCATGGACAACGTGATCGACCTCTTTGACTTTCCGGTACCCCAAGTCACGGAGCTCGCGAAAAAGAACCGCCGAATCGGCCTGGGTATCATGGGATTTGCCGACATGCTCTACCAATTAGGAGTTGCCTACAATTCGCCGGAGGGCGAAAAGCTAGGGGAGCGGGTAATGAAAACGATCACGGATACCGCGCACACTACCTCCTACGCCCTCGCGAAGGAGAAGGGGGTCTTCCCGAACGCGGGAAAGAGCGTGTATGCAAAAGCAAAACAAAAACCCCGGAACGCGGCACTCACAACCGTTGCTCCCACCGGTTCAATTTCCATGATGTTTGATTGTTCTTCTGGGATTGAACCAAACTTCGCGCTCGCCTACGTGAAACAGGACAAGGACGGTCACCAGTACCACTACTTCAACCGCTTCTTCGAAGCCGCACTCGAAAAACAGAAACTTTCAAAAGAAAAAATTAAAGACGTGAAGGATGAAATTGTGCGAACCGGGAGCATCCAGAATCTGAAAGACCTCCCCGAAGCACTTCGGGACACATTCGTGGTTGCGATGGACATTTCCGCCGAAGCTCACATGCGGATGCAGGCCTCGTTCCAGAGGAACGTAGATAACTCCATCTCGAAAACCATCAACTTCCCGAACTCGGCAACCAAAGAAGATGTGGCGAACGGATATATCCTCGCGTGGAAGCTCCGCTGCAAGAGTGCGACTGTCTACCGCGACGGGAGCCGGAACGTACAGATTCTGAATCTCGGCACCGGTGAGAACATCACTGCGCCAACCGAAATCGGCAACGCGAAACCGATAGAAACCGCGCCGCTCGATCTCGCGATGGACAAAAACCGCATGGGACCGCGCGCCCGCCCAAAGGTGATGACTGGAAAAACCTACGAGGTAAAAACGGGATACGGAAAACTCTTCGTGACCGTGAATGACGATGAAAGTGGAATTCCTTTCGAAATTTTCGCAACGATCGGGAAGAGCGGCGGATTCTTCCAGGAACAGAGCGAAGCGATCTGCCGCCTCGTTTCCCTCTCACTTCGTTCCGGCGTGAAAATTGAAAAAGTGGTTGACCAGCTAAAAGGCATCCGCGGACCGATGCCGGTCATGACTGACAAAGGAACCGTGCTCTCTCTTCCAGACGCGATCGGTCAAATCATCGAAGAACACGTGAAAAACAAAACAACGCTTCCTTCCGCTTCTGTTCCCGCAGAACTCGCGACACTTACCATTGCGAAAGAAGAACCAGTTACATCCACCGTGACATCAAAAACAATCGCCGACTACGGCATGATGCCAGGGTGCCCCGACTGCGGCAATCAGCTCACCATGGGGGAAGGATGCCTCTCCTGCAAGAGCTGCGGGTTCTCGCGGTGCTTATGATAGCCACTAGCGATTAGCCACTGGCCACTAGCTAGCACAATGACTTCCTCCCCGGGCTTCAGCCCGGGGTTTTCTGGAATATGAAAAAGTGGGCGACCCGAGAGTCACCCACATTGTTCCGCTTACCTCCTCACTACTCCTTTCGTGGCCTGGACTCGAAAACAAGCATTGCCGCCTCCGAGAGAAGGCAGAGTCCGGCGAACACCCAGAAGAGCGCTTTCGCTATTTCTGATCTGGCACCCAGGAGTTTTCCAAACCCCAGGACCGCCGCGAAAAGCGTCAACACAAAGAACGTGAATACCCAACGAAACACGAGAGCTCCTTTCGGTTGGAGATCAGCTGGTAGGACGCGAAAAGTGTAGCAAAGCGACACCCACGAGGCAACCCTATTGTTTCTCCGCAATAAGCTCTGCGCGATGCCTTCGTATGAACCGCGCTCCCGGTTTCAACCGAAAGGGGTCGCCCCAAAGCTCACGGTAGTGGTGAATCTTCCAGTCAGTGTAATAATTCCGAAGCTCGCTTTTTTTGAAACGATATGGTTTTGTGGACGTCTTTTTATTTTTCATCGTATGCACGGTGATTGCGTTCAGTCCGCCACGTTTTGTGTGCGCTTTCATGGAAACGATCGCCCTGCTTATCTCCGCGGGTTTCAAAAAATGAAGAGATACTGCAGCGACGATTACGTCGTACTTTTTCGTAAAATGCGGCTTCGCTATATCCGCGCGCTGATAGATAAGATTTATTATCTCCTGCTTCGCTGCCCGCTTCAAACGTGCAAGCATACCCTGATTTTTATCGAGCACGGTCACGGTAAACCCGTGCTTCGCAAGAAAGTACGCGTGCCGGCCGCCGCCGGATCCTAAATCAAGTACCGTCCCGCGTTTCTTGTAGCGAAGAATGAGTTTCACGACTGGCGTAACCGATGCAAGGTGCGGTGGGTATTTCGAATAGTCAGTAACTTTCTGTTTCTTTTTCACGTGTGCACCTCGTGCGAGTTAGTTGGAACCGGATCATCGATTCGCTCAAGGAAATCGTAGCCTTGAGGGATGCCGCGTCGTCGAGTTCTCCCGACCAGGATACCAAGCCGACCGAAGACGGGAAGGATGTGAATGTTGCCGCGTGAGACGCGTTCATGCGTGTGCGACAGTCGATCGTACGAGTCGATCACAACATCGAGTATTGACGCATGACTAGTTATATGGTATGAAAGATTCAGTCCCATTACCCCGCCATCCCCCCTCAATCCGAACACCCTCACGTGCGGTGTTTTTTGTTTCTCG
>JBBTVP010000029.1:0-4296 GCA_038063175.1 Patescibacteria group bacterium | reverse complement strand
TGCTCGACGAAGCGGAGGTGGTGATCCTGAACGAATCCCCGGTTGCCCCGGTCTGAAGCTTCAAGGTGAGGAGCGTCGATGCAGTCGAGGTGGCGCCGATTGTAACAATCGAGCGTACGTCGGGGGTCGTGGTACTCACCGAGAGTCCCGTGCTCGTCGCGGCAATTACGACTCCACCTCCACCCGGTCGAACAAAAAAGAGATTCGATTGAGCACTGTCTTGAATGGAAAAGAGGTAGGGGGCGTTCGCTTGGGTGCCGCTTCTCACTACATAGGTTCCGTCGGTGCCAACAGGAGATCCAGTCCCGCCACTTCCCAATGTGAAAACAAATGATCCGCCGGTACCCCCTGTATTTGATGATCCACCGCCACCAGTCCCAGCGGTAAAGGTAAATGATCCTGCGACGGCTCCGCCTGCGGTGCTTCCCACTGCGTTTGCGCCATCGCCGCTTGTGAAGGTGAAGCCGCCTCCGACACCGGGGGAAGGATTGCCGTTTGATCCTCGTGCGCCGCCTTTTCCCGCCGTAAGAGTAAAGGAACCGCCGAGACCGCCATCGCCGCCAGCAGTGACGCCAGCGCCTCCTGCTCCTCCCACGCCTGCAGTAAGAGTAATAGATCCGCCACGGCCTCCGGCCGCGCCGTCACCCGAGGAAGCGGGTCCGCCTCCAACCCCTCCCGCACCCGCGGTGAGTTGGATGAGACTGCCGGCACCTCCTTGTGAGGCGCCGGTATCAGCGCTTCCACCTGCACCTCCCGTTCCGCCCTGAAGCACAATGCCACCTGCGACTCCCCCTGCGGTCGGGGTCGAGGCACCGGCGCTGCCTGATGCAGAAAGAACGGTAGTGGTTCCCGCGTTCGTGTTCGTGGTCGAGGGCTCAATGGTGCCAAGGGTGAGGGTTTGACTCCCACGGCTCCAGATGTCGATCCCCGCCCCACCGTAGACCATGAGCGTGCCGGTTGCGACAAGCGCATGCACCGTGCTCGTACCCGCCACATAGGTTCCTCCTTGCACCGCGAGAGTTCCCGAAGGCGAGGTGGTGGCAACCCCGAGCGTTCCGTAGAAAATCGAATTGCCGGTAACCCCGAGGGTCGAGGAGGCGGTGAGAGCGCCCGTTGCATTTAGCGCAGCCCCAAATGTTGACGAGGCGGTCGCGATTAATCCTCCCCCCGCGGTAAGAGAAAAGATGGTAGTAGACGCCGCGTCTTGCACCGCGAGCGGAGCACCAGTCTGTCCCGTGAGCGTGCGAAGGGTGAGTAATGTTGATGCAGTAGTGGTAGCACCAATCGTCGCAACTGAACGAACATCTGCAGTCGTCGTACCGATCGCCACATGATCAGTCACACTAGTAAGGTGTACCAGCGTGCCGGCATCAGTCCATCCACCTGCACTCGATCCGGTCGAGGCCCACGTGAGGTTCCCACTTCCGTCGGTTTGGAGGAAATTACCCGCAGAAATCGCAGAAGGCCACGTGTACGTGTTTCCGTTAAATTTTGTAGTGCCAGTGGCGGTGAGGTTCCCCACGTTTAAGAATCCATCGGTGACAATGCCGCCGTTCACCGCGAACGCTGCCCCAGGGCTCGTAGTCGCCACACCAACATTCCCATAGAAAATAGAATTGCCGGTGACTTGAAGGGTCGAGGAAGCGAAAAGACCACCAGAGGCGTTTGCGAAAAGAAGATTCGAACCAGCGTTATTCTGAATTTGAAAAATATTTGCGACCTGCCCGCTCGAGGCACGCACGGTGAGCCCGATCGTCGAGGTCGTAGTTGCCTCAACCGTCAGTTGAGATAACCCGATAGGTGTTGTCGTGCCGATTGAGGATTGTGATGTGCCGCTCACGGATTCCGCAACAAGAGAAAAGCTCGATGCGGCGAGTCGCTGCCGCGGGGAAAGCGTTTCAAATGTTGAGTTGTCGGAAGAAGCCTCAACCTGGAGAAAAACATCTTGATTATCATCGAAGTTGAAATCAAGCGCGGTCGGGTAACTATTCGCGGTGTCTCCGATGTTTACGTTAAACACCCCGGAGGTCACTGTTGAAGATACCGAAGTCGGAGCAGCGGATGGCCAGAGCCGAGACCCAGAACCTACAGTTGAGTTATCCCAAATTGAGAATTTGAAATAGTACGTAGTTCCCGATGAGCTTCCGAGAAGATTGCCGGAAGCATCAAGGAGTCGCCCTTGGTAACTCAAAATCTTCGGCACCCCCGATGTCGCATATGCGACCGGCACCGAGAATGGCATGAGGAGCTGCGGCAAAATTAATAGAATAGAAATTCTTGAAAGCCAACGCTCAAAAATTGGGTGAACAGATGTTCCCATGAAATCAAAAATATTTCGTATGATGAATATGGGTAAAAACTCCGAGCTGTACGGAGTTCCCCACGAAAATTATAGCACCCGCCGCATTTATGCCCTTGTGGATAAAGAAAACCCCCTCGCGTTGCGGGGTTTTTCTATGTCTACGCTGCGGGAGCTGAGGGAATCGAACCCCCGAGTGCGATTTTGGAGATCGCCATTATGCCACTTAATTAAGCTCCCGAAAATACTATGTTTTATTGAGAAATGCCTTGCCATAGGCCAATAGCTTCCGCGCGATATCAGCATCATAATAACGAAGCGAAAGGCAGCCATGGTAATTATCCCGAATGCGCTTTCCTGTATTCGGTTTAATATAAGGCTTTACAAATTGGCTGTTCTCTATATTAACCATTTTTGACCAGAAATCAATTTCTCCTAGAACATCATGATACGAATGAAGATGAAGCTGAAGTTTGAATTTTTCTTCTTTTGGAGAAAAAGAGTTGCGAAACAAAGCAAGAAACATTTTCATGAGATGCGGATCTGAATTGATAAAATTCATGCCCCATTTTGCATTTTTATTGCCTTCGCACCAATAAATCACCGCACAAAGTAATTTTGCATAATCTCCAACAACATCAATTTGAGAAAGATCATTCATTGCTCTCTCAAGATATTCTTTTTCAATTTTTTTCGTACGCTCCCTTTTATTCCTCGCTGCCACAAATTGACCACGTTTAATCCTAGTAAGAAGTCGCTGTTCGGCCTTGTATGACAAGGGAACTTCTTGCACCCAGTGAGAGACGCTACTTTTTGCAACCTTCAACTTCGCTGCAATTTCTTTCAGAGAATACCCTTTAGCACGTAGAAGTTTTGCAATGTGTCGCTCTTTGATAAACATGAACTGTAGAATATGGTTATATATTAGCATAATCTAAATCAATGCTCTCTATACAAAAACAACCCCGTAATGCGGGGGTTGTTTTTAGCGCTTCGCCTCCTTATGAACGGTGTGTTTACGGCACCACTTACAATACTTGCTTAGCTCGAGCTTCTTTTCAACCCGCTTCAAATGGCGATGCGTATAGTAGCCGATGCGCTTGCAGGCCGTGCAGCGAAGTTTCACCAAATTTTCGGTGTATTTTGACTGTGCCATAGGTGCGCTCTACTTTACCCGATTCCCAAAAAAAATACAAGAACTAAGAACGGAAGAAGAGAACTTTAATCTTCTATAAAATCCTATGCTGATCACCCTGTTTTACATACCAAAGACCATTCTGTAGGATGAACATGAATCATTTATGAACAGATTTGAGGGCTTTGCTACTGAAGAAAATAATGGGAATGGATTAGAAGATAAAGTCTCGTCTCATTTTGAGGTGGTAGACGGTCGGCCTACAGATATTTTCGAATTTCCCGGCTTTTCAATTTACGTTGAAAAACCTACGAACAATGAACCGCAAACGCGAGTCGAAATTCGCGCAGGAGAGAAAAAATATAATTTCTTGCAAAATTTACCACCAGAGCACCGATTCGTTGTAGGATCAAATCCAGACTCGCCATGGGTTCATAATGCTGCTTATTCAACAACGAAAAAGACAATTTATGGAATGCCTTTTGAGTCAAAGGGGGCGCTGCTTACGAATGGACATGAAAAACACCACGCAATTTATCACTATGTGACCCTCTCCGAGACGGAAAGAAATAAGCTACATGCTGCTCGTCGTAAATTCAAAGATGGAAGCTATAGCGATGTAAATGATCAGGAGGGAAAACTCATTTTTGCCGATGAAAAGAATGCCTGGGAAAAAGCTATAGAAGAAATAAGGAATATAGAAAGAGAGCTTGGGATCGTAATTTTAAACAACGACGAAGAACTTGAACGCTATACGAATGACCGCCTTCAGACCTATGATTGGTTGAGTTAACTTCTTGAGCCGACGGTGAGAATTGAACTCACGACCTACTCCTTACCATGGAGTTGCTCTGCCGCTGAG
>JBBTVP010000028.1:0-4022 GCA_038063175.1 Patescibacteria group bacterium | reverse complement strand
AAGACTTCTACGCTCTCGCTTCAAGCGAGAGAGGCTCTCGAATGCCTTTTCTTTGAGAAGACCAATCAGCATCTCGACCGGCAGAACGTCACCCTTTGTTCGGGTTCGCGGGACTCCGATGGCAATGTGCCGCGCGTGTATTGGCGTCCCGACACTGGTGAGTTGGGCGTCCGCTGGTGCGACTCGGGCTTTCGGCGCGTCGATGTTCGCGCCCGTCAGCAGTTCTAACTCTCGAATCTTCGCCCTCGTTCCCTTACTCACGTTTGCAGTTTGCAGACGTGGGGATTTCTTGTTAAGAGTTTTTTTGATAAAATTTTCATGGCTATTACAATCGGTTCCGTATGCGCTGGATAATGGATATAAACTTAAGAAGCTAGCGAAAGAGAAAATGCATCGGCCGTGAACCTTTCATGGTAAGATTTTTTCATGCGAGTTTTATTTGCCGCTTCCGAGCTCACCCCGATCGCGAAAGTCGGCGGGTTAGGAGATGTGATCGGTGCGCTCCCGAAGGCAGAAGCAAAGCTTGGCGTAGAAGCCGAGGTGGTCATTCCTTTTTATGAAGTGGTGCGGAGCGGCAATTGGAAACCGGAACGAATGTTTTCTCTCGATGAGAGGACAGCGGTGTGGCGAACGTTCATTCCCAATTCAACCATACCGGTATATTTAATAGAGAACGACGAATTTTTGAGCCAGGGGCCGGTTTACTTTGAAAAGACTGCGTTCGTGGGGACACAAAAAGAGATTGACCGATTCACGTTTTTTTCAAAAACCGTTGCAACGCTTATCGACAGAGGATTTTTTAAACCCGATATCGTCCACGCGAACGACTGGCATACCGGAGCACTCGTTTCAATGCTCGAAGGGAAAAAGGTGAACACCATATTCACGATTCACAACTTGGCAAACCAAGGTACCGCAGGCGGAAGGAATCTGATGGCTGAAGGAATTCGGGGAGCAGATTTTATCACCACCGTCTCCCCCACCTACGCGAAAGAAATTCTTACGAGCGAATATGGCGAGGGGTTGGATGAAATTCTTCGGAGCCGGCAGAAAAATCTGAAAGGGATTTTGAATGGCATCGACTATGAATTTTGGAATCCAGCAGAGGACGCATTTCTTTTTAAGCAATATACCAAAGAAACCGTTCGCGAAGGAAAAGCAGAGAACAAAAAAGCAGTGTTGCAATCATTCGGGCTCGAGGGGGGCGCTCCCCTTTTTGGACTCGTCGCGCGGCTCACGTCGCAGAAGGGAATCGATTTCATCACGGATAGCATTCCTTTATTTTTTGAAAAATATGATGCGCGGTTTGTATGTTTAGGCCAGGGAGCGCCGATCTATGAAACGGCGCTCAAGCGTCTTGCCGAGCGATTTCCCGATCGCGTTCAAGTTCGCTTTGGTTTTAATGAAGAGCTCGCGCACCGTATCTATGCGGGCAGCGATTTTTTTCTCATGCCATCCCGATTTGAGCCATGCGGGTTGGGACAAATGATCGCGATGCGCTACGGAACGATTCCAATCGTGCGGAGTACCGGAGGCCTTAAAGATTCGGTAAAACAGAGGAAGACCGGATTTGTGTTTAAAGCAGCTTCGGCAAAAAGTTTTCGATCAGGGCTTCAGACGGCGATGCATGTTTACGAACAAAACATTTCCAACTTCGAAACGATGCGGATTCGTGCCATGGAGGAGAATTTTGATTTTGAAGTATCAGCGAAGGCCTATATAAAACTCTATCGTACGCTCCTCGAGTAATCTTTGATTTTCAAGGATTCCGTTGCTACATTGTGGGCAATGGCTCCATTAAGTAAAAAGCGTGTAGTGGCGATCGGCGGTGGAACCGGGAATTTTACGGTTTTACGGGGCATTAAGAATCATTTCGAAAATGTAACCGCGGTAGTTTCGATGTCAGACGAAGGAGGTTCGACCGGGCTCCTCCGTGAAGAATTCGGGATACTCCCCCCGGGAGATGTGCGACGGGCTTTAATTGCACTCGCAGCCACGGATCCTTCGACGCTTTCAGAACTTTTCAGTTACCGGTTTGATCGGGGCAGTAGTCTCTCGGGTCACGTATTCGGCAATCTCATGATTGCCGCACTTGAGCGCATCACGGGAAATTTTGAAAAAGCGGTTGAAGAAGTGGGAAAGATACTCCGCATCCAAGGACGGGTGCTTCCGGTTACGCTAAAGCCGACGTATCTCGTAACATGGCTAGATGACGGACGCGTGATTCGCGGTGAAATGGCGCTCCATGCGCAGAAGCCAGAGGAATGGACAGCGGTGAAAAAAATTTGGCTCGAACCACCGGTTCCCATAAATCCAAAAGCAACAAAAGCAATCCTCCAGGCGGATTGCGTCATTATTTCCCCGGGTGATCTCTATAGTGACACCATACCAAATCTCATTGTCGAGGGAATGCGCGAGGTGCTCAAAAAAACAAAAGCAACTGTGGTTTATTTCGTAAATATCACGACGAGTCACGGAGAAAGCACGGGTTTTTCAGCGGCGGATTTTGTTGCCACTATAGAATCTTATCTCGGCAAGGGCATTATCAATTACGTGGTGGTAAATAAAACGCGCCCGAGTCTTGCGCGGCTCAAGCCATATCTTGATGAAAACGCCGGTTTTGTTGAGCCCGACGTGGACCGACTAGGATCGAAGCCAACACCGATCATCACCGATCTCGTTCGCGCGAATGGACTGGTGCGGCACGATCCGGAAAAAATTGCGAAGGTAGTGAAGATGTTGGTGTAAGAACCAGCATCCCCTCCGGAGTGCGCTCCGAGCCTGCCTGCCGGCAGGCAGGGCCGCTAGGCCGGTCTTACTCTCTCGCAAGGATGTCGATTGCAATCAATACTACATCACGTTCTTATAATGGCGGATCTCTTCCCCGCTTAATTCGATCGCTATAAGGTCGATTCTCCATCCCCTATCTTCTCTCACGAGAGTATTTGAAGCCGCATACAAAGAAGCGGTCCGCGCAACTTTTTTCAATTTCGCGCGGCTCATATTATCTTCCGGAGTGAGAAAATCTGATTGCCGCATTGCTTTTACCTCGACAAACACCAAAGTCCCGTCTGTATCTTTAGCGATAATATCTATTTCTCCCCACGGTTTTTTGAAATTGCGTTCGATAATTTTCCAGCGAAGACTTTGAAGATACTTTGTGGCGATGTTTTCTCCCGATTTCCCTGTGGATATGCTAGTCATTAATAAATAGTAACATAATATGTTATACTGTATAACTATAGAATTGATGTGTGACATGTTCCGCGCTAAACACCGCAAACAATGAAGCTAGACGACGGATACATATTGGGACTTGTTGAAGGAGAAGGAAGTTTTACTTTCTCGACCAAAATATTAAGCAGAACCGAAGCAAAAATAGTAAGAAAGAAGGTTCCGGCTTTTATGCTCCAGATGCACGAAAGAGATTTTGCATTAATAGTAGCAGTGAGGGATTATCTTGGGCTAAAAAACCGAGTGTACAATTATTTGAAGCCAGCATTAGTTACGGACAAAAAGATTTATATAAGAGGAAGATTAGCAATGCTTACGGTAAGAGAAATAGGGTCGTTGAAAAATATCATCGTCCCGTTTTTCGTCCATAGACTCATTGGGCATAAAAGGGTTCAATTTTTAGAATGGATTGAAGAGATCGGCAATAACCCAGAGGTTCCTGAGTCATACAAAATAATCTATCGTCTTTATAAATCAGGATACTATTCGAGACAGTAGATCTTGTTTTGAGTGTTTGCCGTTCGCACACGTCACACAAATTTACATGAGATGGCTAACAAGATCGAAATCTGTTACAAAGTGTTTGCCGTTCGCACAAGTGTTACAAAAAATATGTTTCACACTATGTTTAACGGCTATTTTCTAGTGTTAAACACTGTAAATGTTTAACACCACGCAATTTGGAAAACTAGCAAATATAAATAATCCGGCAATTGCCGAATTGCCGGATTATTCATACAAAGGAATTAAAAAGTTTTGTGCGCGCTGAGGGGATCGAACCCCCGACC
>JBBTVP010000027.1:0-9411 GCA_038063175.1 Patescibacteria group bacterium | reverse complement strand
AATAATTCCCATTGCGGCGCTCACCCCGAATCAACCAGCAACAGTCCGTGGAACCGTCCGCACAGTCGAACTCCGGCGCACCTGGCGAAGAAACATGACAGTTACGGAAGCGGTGGTGACTGACGCGACCGGCGGCGTGAAAGCCGTCTGGTTCAACCAGCCGTACGTCGGAAAAATTCTCCGCCCTGGTTCTGAAGTAAACCTTGCGGGGAAAGTTTCCATAGGAAAAGGGGCAAGTTACCTCTCGAACCCTTCCTACGAACTCGTCCGGAGCGGAAACCTCATGCGCCACACGGGAGGACTCATCCCGGTTTATCCGGAAACAAAAGGGCTTACCTCGAGAGGGCTCCGCTACCTGGTAAAGCCGATTCTTGAAGTGATTCCCCGCACAGAAGATTTTATCCCCGGAGAAATTCTCACGAGATATGCGATGCCGTCTCTTGACCGCGCGCTCCGCGACATCCACTTCCCCACATCGTTCGAAGACGCAAAACGCGCCCGCGACCGGTTTGCCTTCGAGGATCTTTTTCTTCTCCAGATTCTCAATTTGAAACTCCGGTCAGAACTCGCGAAGGAATCTGCAGAAGCACTCGCGCTCTTTTCTGAAGATGAGCGCCGGCTCCGCGAGGCGCTTCCCTTCACCCTCACTGAATCCCAGGAACAAAGTCTCCGGGAAATATTGGCGGACATTGCAAAACCAAACCCAATGAACCGGCTCCTCCAGGGAGACGTGGGATCAGGGAAAACCGTAATCGCCGCGTTTTCCGCGATTGCGGCCGCCCGCAGGGGAACCCAGGCAGCGTTCATGGCGCCAACTGAAATTCTTGCGCGGCAACACTATGAAACCCTCACCGCTATTTTTGGTTCGCTCCTCACGGATTGGAACATCCCCATTCATCTCGTGACTGGTTCGCAGAAAGCAACTGATCGTAAGGGAGTAGCGCGCATAATCCAAACCGGCAGCCCAGGGATTACCGTGGGAACCCACGCACTCATCCAGAAAAACATTGCATTCCCAAACCTTTCGCTCGTTATCGTAGACGAGCAGCACCGCTTCGGAGTTGCTGAACGAGCAAAGCTCTTGAAAACAAACGGGGAAAAAACATTGAAGATTCCGCACTTCCTCTCGATGAGCGCGACTCCGATACCACGCACGCTCTCCCTCACCATCTTCGGAGATTTAGACGTTTCGCTCATCACCGAACTTCCGAAAGGGCGAAAGCCGATTATGACGCGGGTGGTACCGCCGGAAAAACGCAAAGATGCCTACGGATTCATTCGAAAAGAAATCGCCTTGGGACGGCAGGCGTTTGTGATTTGCCCCCGCATCGCAGAGACAACGAACGATGCACGGCTTGCGACTGATGACGCGGAGCTGACTGTTGATCAGTCGTTCGTTGTGAGCCCTCAGTCATCTGTTAAATACGACTGGGACGAGGTCAAGGCGGTCGAGGCGGAATACACGAAACTCGCGAATGAAGTTTTTCCCGATCTCCGCGTCGCAAAACTCCACGGAAAGATGTCCGGCAAAGCCGGCCTAGCCCGTGCCGGTGCGGCCGAGGGATCCGGCTCTGCCGGAAAGACAATAAAGGAACAGGTGATGAAAGATTTTAGAGATGGAAAAACCGATATCCTCGTCGCAACCTCGGTCATTGAAGTCGGCGTCGACGTGCCAAACGCTTCTATAATGGTAGTCGAAGGCGCGGAACGGTTTGGACTCGCCCAGCTCTATCAACTACGAGGCAGAATCGGGAGAGGAGAACATCAATCCTACTGTTTGCTATTTACGACCGACGAGCGCGGAACTGGCGAGGAACGATTGGCCGCGCTCGTGAAAGCAAAAAATGGTTTCGAGCTTGCAGAACTTGACCTCGCCATGCGGGGACCTGGAGAATTTTTAGGAGATAAGCAGACGGGTATGCCAGACCTTACCATGGGGGCTCTTAGCGACATCCGCCTCATCAAAGCCGCGCGGGAGGGAGCTCTTTCGGTTATCGAGGGCGACCCTACATTAAAGAGTTATCCCCTAATTGCCGAAAGGGTTGGATCGTTTGAACGATCTGTCCACCTAGAATAACGGACCGACCAATAGATCGAATTCGTGTTGCCTTCATTATAGAATAGGAATTCTATGTCTTGCTTTCTCATGCCTTTATCCACAAGCACTTTTGTATCTTACGACGAATTCGCCTACTATATGCTATATACGCCTTTATGAGCCACTCCGAGAAACGTACTTTCATCCTCATCGCCGTGGCGCTCGTCATACTCCTTGCAATTGTGTGGTACTTTTTTTCATCCCGCGAAAAGTATGGTGGTCTCACCAAAGAAGAACTCATTGAGCGAATGGAGTCTGACCCTCTCCCTATTGAAACTCAAACTGCTATTTTTGAGGGAGTGAAAGAAGATGTGGCTCGGCTAGGAAAAAAGAAATAGCGATGAATAAAACTCTAGTAACGTGGGCCCAGTTCGCTGCAGTCGCCGCGTTCCTTACTGTTGGATTTATGGTAGTAGAAGGAGCGTGGTTTGCCCCCCAGATTACTAACAACCAACCCACGATCGTCCCCGGAGTTGTCGCCCCTCTCAACACAGGCAACGGCCCCCAGTTGAAAGGGGGCGGTCTCCGTCTGAATACTAATCCTGCCTTGGCGCCCCAGCTAGGTCTCATTATATATGGAGACGATGTGCTAGGAGGGGGAAATGGACCTTGTAACCTAAACAGCCGTGATGGATGTATAAAAATTGGCGATACCGCCCCTTCAGAAAAACTTTCGATAGATGGGATTCAGGGGATCGCCCCAGGCGATTTCAAAATTGATGGACTTATTGCGGTGCCTACTGTTTCGGATCCTATTGCTCCAAATCCCACAACCGGTAATCCCGGTGAAGTCCTCACTATAAGTCAGAATGGAGATGCAATGACGTGGAGTGACGATAAGGCATGGATGACTATCCAGCGCGTTGACATCAGACGCCCGGGGGCCGTGTGCGCCACATACTTTCCGCAGTGTCCTACCGCTGGTCCGAATCCATGGGCGCAGTACGGAAGTGAATACGGAAATGAAGTGAGCACTTCCTGTAACCTTCCGCCTTCAGCCACACACTGGGCGTGGCAATACCGAAAAGCGTATCGCGCATGCGTAAAACCAATCCCATGATGCCTTCACATCTCAAGCGTACCATTGCCCGCGGAATAGCCATTGGCTTGAGCGCCATTGTTGTAGGATGGCTTGCGGTACAGGCACAGCAAGCTCCCACGCAAGATCCTCCTGGTCAGTTTATGGGAGCTCCAATCACTCCTTTTGAGTGGCAAACAAAATTAGGTGGGCTGGGACTCAACTTGAACGTACCGAATCTTCTCGGGCTTGTGGTAGAAAAAAATGCGCCCGGAGAGGGAATCGTGTTTATCGGGCCGCACCTTGCACAACCGGCCTTTAGCGGAGAACAGTTGAACCTCCACGGCAACCTTGCGATTTCTGGCGTGATTGAACCTACCGGAGATACGGGTGAGGATAAGGATGTGCTCACAAGAGCAGCTGGGAAAATGATCTGGAAAGGTCCGGGATGGATTTCTATCATGGGAGACTTCAGCGCTGATTATAACTGTTCTGCTTCCGCTCCGCTCCCCTGTGCCGCATTTGGACTCGAGGAATATGAGCTATTTTGCATGGCGAACAGTAACTACTCTGCGTGGCTCCGCATCTGCCGAGAGCCGTAACCACCCCTACCCATGAACACATCCATAAAATCTTTCATCATTCCGATTGTAAGTGCGCTCGTATTCTCTGGATCGCTCGTCGCGTACAGCTTCACCGAACCTTCTTTGCCTGCCCCCCAAGCATCACTCACTGCCGCACTCAATAACAGCGATCTCACCCAGAAAAAAGAAGGTGGACTCGTGGTGAACGCTGCGGTGCTCGGAGGATCCGGGGCGGGAATTGGGCTTTCCGTTGATGGTTTTGTGGGAATCGGGCTCGCCTCTGGGCAGAGCGCCACCGCCGCGCTTGATCTTTTAGGAAACTTCTTTATCTCTGGCGCAATAAAATCTTTCGCACCGGGGAGCGGAAACTCTCCCGTGAGCGGCAGCAACGATCAGGTGCTTTCAATTACAGATTCTGGAGATTCCATGGAGTGGCGGGACCGCTACACATGGCTCTCGCTTACAACCGGTTCGCAAAAGGCCAATACCTGTCCCAATGGACAGATAGATCCTGGAGAAAATTGTTCGAATTGCCCAGATGCCACTTGTCCCGCAGGACTGGTCTGTTGGGTAGGAAATTGCGTTAATCCATCGAGTAGCAGTGGGCAGGCGTGCGGAGATGGCATATGCGACCTTGGAGAAAATTGCTGTGCTGACTGTGGAGGGTGCGCTTCAACCTGTGGCGATGCGACATTCAACGCAACCCAGGAAGCGTGCGATCCGACTGGTGGCCCCCAAGGCCAATGCCGTAACGCATCGTTTATCTGCAACCACGACCCGAACGCAAATGTCCCCCCGGTAGACACCCAGACCGTGTGCGCGTCATGCCAGTGCGTGCTCGACCCCCTCGTTGACCATGATTGCGATGTTGACCCGCCACCACCGCCAGGAGGTTGCGTAACTCCTTCTGATTGGGATGGTGTCAGCCCTCCTGTGTGTGACGCTAACGCTACATGTCCCGATCCGGATGAATATTGCGCTTCAAGCGCTGGCGCGGGTTGTTTCTGCACTCCGATACCAGCCCAACAACAGGGGAATGAATTAGAAGTCAAAGCGGATTATGAAAACTACATAGCGCAATGGAATGGCATCACCACCGCAGAGGCATCAAGCCACTTGAACTGTTCGGCGCTTCCAAACCCTCCGCAGTGCCCCAACCAAGGAAACTGGCAAGAGTACAACGAAGTGTGTGCGGAGCTTGCTGACGGATCGCTCATCCGTATCCGTAATTGCTACGAACCATAAACTACCGTATGCGAAATTTTCGCACTACTGCCACCGCCGTTATCATCACCTTTCTTTTCGTGGGAGGATTTAGCGCATTCATTGCCGAAGGCTCTCACATCACTCCGCCAATACTTGGGTGGATCTGGGGAGGTACCACTGAAGATAATTTAGGACCTGCGGGTGCTCAAACCACAACAGGTCTTGGCTGGATAAGCATGGTGCACGATAACCCGAATCAGAATGTAAGCGCGATTCCCTACGGCGTTATTATCCCTGCGTCTGGCAGCGTGACTGAATTCGCCTGGTCGCCCAATGTTGGATGGATTGAATTTCAACCTACCGGACCATTTCCTCCTGGAGGAACTGGAACCGGGGTGGAACGAATCGGTAACAATCTTGAAGGGTGGGCTCGTATCACGAGCATAGCGCAAGCCATGGCCCTTCCCGTTCCAAATAATGGCGGGTTCGAAGGGTGGATTAAGATGCGAGGAAATATTTCAGGAGGCGGCATCTACGGTGTTGCTGTTGTTGAAAATTCGCCAACGCCCGGCACCGCAGGGTTTAATGGAGATGCGTACCTTGATGGCTTCGCGTGGTCTAATGAGTTTGGATGGATCCAGTTCGGACCGCCGAACCCTCCTTTTCCAGAAGTTAACTTCGGCACTGTCTCGGGATCTCCCGACGTCTCGATTGCTGCCACTGATCCGAGCGCTTCCGAGTTTAATTCGGATGATGGTACCTTCACCATCACGCGATCTCCCGTAGTAGGAACCCCTCTCACAGTAAATTTCACAATATCTGGTCAGGCCACAAACGACATTGACTACCAATCCATCCCAAACATAGTAACGATTCCTCCAAACGCTCCATTGGTGAACATCATCATTGACCCCAAACAGGACCTGACACCAGAAGGCGATGAAACCGTTGTGCTCTCCCTGGATCCGGGAAGCTACAACGTGTCTGGATTGGGGAACGCCACGGTCGTGATCGCGGACGACGACCTCCCTTCTTGTGGAAGTGCAGTTGCTCCTTCCTGCCTTGGTTCGTGCCCGATCGCAGGACAGGTATGCGGGGTTGACGCAGGAGGTTCCTGCACCTGCAGTACTCCCTCGCTCGCCGCCTCCTGCACCGGTTCCCCGGGCGCGAATTTCGAAATTACCTGGTTCGGAAGCGTGCTCGGAGGGCAATCCCCTTACATTTTCAGCTGGAATTTCCTTGATGTGGATGCGTCGCCTTCATTTGCGGGAGACGTAGGTCAAGTCTTGGTAACCTACTCTTCAAATGGCAATAAGAGAGCAGAGGTAACCGTGACCGATGATACTGGCGCATCTGATGTTAAGATTTGCCAAGCCACCGCAGTCCAATTCAAGCGCATCGAGATCCCGCCGCTTTTCTTCTAGAAAATTGACTTCTTCTCTGTTCCAGGTAGTCTCACCGATGGCACCTTACACGAAGAGAGGTAACTCGTGTTTGCATCAATCGTACTTCGGAAAGGCGTAATGACCCTTGCCGATTTTCCTCCTCGCAGGTTTTGGGAGCGAAACCCAAAACCTCCACTCACCCCCACTGAACCCCTGCGCCACGAAGTCGGTATCCATGAGGAGTGCAGTAACCCCCTGTACTTCTTCCGCGTAGGACGCGAGAAAGAATCGCACGGACTTATCACGTGCCCTGTCTGTAGTATTCGCATCGTAATCCCGAAAACGGTTTTAACCTATGGGAACTTACGAACGCTTTCCGTCGAGTCCGATGGAACCCTATGACACCCGCAGAAGCTATTCTGCGGGTTTCGTCTTTATTACTTAGGGAGATTATGTTGCCCATCGCTATACTCTGGGCAAAACACCAAACTCCCACAAAAGGGTTTGTATATGTTGGGTCGCCTAGCGCAGGAAATTAGAACCTGCCTCGCGAAAGATTGACATGCATTCATATCGGTGTTATATACATGCGTAGCCTCTACCGGAGACATCGAATGAACGACGACGTGAAAGGTGGCCTGAAAGCCCTTCTGCGTCTCCTGGGAGAACTCTTCGGGTACTACGGGCGGAAACTCTTTGCGATTTTCGGCTTCGGGCCGTTTGCCAAAAAGAAGAATCGCGAACCGATCCTTCCTATTGGCCGGCATCCCGATCATCCGGACATCGTCATGTTCAACCCTCCGCCGCCTCGAAGACAATTCCATGAGAAGTAGAGGGACATCCCTCTCGATAGCCGCGCAGATATCTGTGCGGCTTCTTTTTTTAAAACACAGTGTTGTCCCTCGCTTCGCTCGGGACAACATATAAAAACCCCGTACGGGGTTTTTATATGTTGGGTACCCGATGGGAATCGAACCCACGTGACCGCTGCCACAGAGCGGCGTTCTGCCATTGAACTACGGGTACCATGCACTTCCGAAACAAGAATACGGGAGAAACAAAAAAAAGTGAAGTAGGAGTGGTAGAATAAGAAGATGAAGCGACAGCGAGGCGGGCAATTGAAACGTAAGGTTAAAATTGCCTGGTCTAGCAATTTTGCGTACGCGATCGGGCTAATTGCTACTGACGGCTGTTTGAATAAAAACGGTAAGAAAATTTGGTTTAGTTCGAAAGATTTAGAAATGTTAGAAAACCTCAAGAAGGCGCTCGGTGTGCAAAACCGCATCGGTCGATATGCACGAGGCGGTGAAAAAGAAAAGAAATATTATTGCATTACTATCGGAGACAAAACTTTTTGGAATTACCTTCATACCATTGACATCACGACCACAAAATCAAAGACTATTCAACGAGTAGATGTCCCCAAAAAGCATTTCCCTGATTTTTTACGAGGCGTGTTTGATGGGGATGGTTCATTCTACACATTTTGGGATAAACGATGGCCGAAAGCATTTGGCTATATTATAAGCTTTGCTTCAGCAAGCCAAATATTCCTTGACTGGTTCCGCCTTTCACTACAGAAACAGTTTGGCGTTAAAGGATTCATACGTAGAGGTGATGGCGTCTTTGAAATCCGGTACACGAAACGAGACACTCGAACGTTAGTACGAAGTATGTATTACCGCCCCGATCTCTTGTTTTTGAGTCGAAAATATCATAAAATCAAATCCGCTTTCGCGTTCGACGAAAATCTGCATCCTGATCGAAAGAAAATCTATGCCGCGGTAGCTCAGTGGTAGAGCTCTCGCCTGAAGAGCGAGGAGTCGTCAGTTCGATTCTGACCCGCGGCACCCCATTAAGAAGTTTCTAATTTCCTTTTCCCGTAAAGTCCGCTTTTAAAGCTCTTTTTTAGGTTTTTATCTTAGGGAATGTTAAATACAGCCAATACTAGGTCACACGGGCAATTTTTTGTCTTTTCCCCGCGTTATCCACAGTAGCGCTTCCGGGTTACGAGGAGTAAAATTGAAAAGCTAAAGTCTCGGAGTCCTCATTACCCATTCACCGACTTTTTCTAAAAATAAATTCAATGCGGCAGACTCACACGCGAGAGGTAAACACAAAAAAAGCAGTCGACAACCAAGTGAACGCCCTCTTTTCAGAGAACGCATTGAAAATGATGCGGAAGCGGTACCTTTTGAAACGAGACGACGGATCGCAGGAGACTCCCGCAGAGATGTTCCACCGCGTTTCAAAGGCACTTGCCGCCGTTGAAACCCGCTACGGAAAAGAAAAAGCGTTTATTGAGAAAACCGAGAGGGAATTTTTCGAAATTCTTTCAAAACGTGAGTACACACCCGCCGGAAGAACCATGACGAATGCGGGTGGACCGACACCGCTCATCGCAAACTGCATCGTACTCCCGGTGATGGACTCCATGGAGAGCATTTTTGGAACTCTGAAAGACGCCGCGCTCCTCCAGCAAGCAGGATCCGGTCTTGGCTTCGACTTCTCGCACCTTAGGCCCGCGATGACGCCAACCAAAAAATCAAACGGTGTCGCTTCGGGCCCTGTTTCATTTCTCAAAGTCTACAATGAATCGTTTTCGGTGATTAAGCAGCAGGGTCGCCACGGCGCAAACATGGCGATGATGCAGGTAGATCACCCGGATGTTTTGGATTTCATCCGTTCGAAAGAAGTTGAGGGAGAAATTCGGAACTTCAACATCTCGATTAAAGTAACCGACGAATTCATGCGGGCGTTGACCGAACGGCCACATTCAGATTGGTGGTGCACGTGGAACGGAAAACGAATGCGTCCGCAGAAAGTGATCCGCGCAAAGAACGGATCAGTGGTTGGTGCAGAACCCATCACCATTACCGCGAAACAAATCTTCGACGAGCTCGTGAATTACGCATGGCTGAACGGCGAACCAGGCATTGTCTTTATCGACGAGGTGAACCGCACGAACCCACTCCCGGGCCTTGGTCCCATCGACTGCTCAAACCCGTGTGGCGAACAATTCCTCCACCACTACGACAACTGTAACCTGGGATCCATTAACCTCGCTGCGTTTGTAAAAGATGGAAAAGGACGTAAAGGGCAAGCCCCACGTCCCGAGGA
>JBBTVP010000026.1:0-9874 GCA_038063175.1 Patescibacteria group bacterium | reverse complement strand
CAAAACCTCGGAATTACCCTTCTCGCGGGGCAGGAGCCGTCGAGTACCACTACCGTCCGGGGAAATTTTGCGGTTGGAAAAT
The DNA here is from genome assembly GCA_038063175.1 of Patescibacteria group bacterium. Lineage (GTDB taxonomy): Bacteria > Patescibacteriota > Minisyncoccia > UBA6257 > 1-14-0-10-40-38 > JBBTVP01. The sequence goes on along the minus strand of JBBTVP010000026.1, from coordinate 9,792 downwards.
CGTTTGCGTTCGTGAACCAATCGGGAAACCCTGACGGAGCTATCATCGAAGGGTCTCTTGGGTTGGGGACTACCACTCCTCGTTCTCCGCTTACCATTCAGGGCGGGGTGAAACTTGGAGGCACTTCGCTCCGGTTTTCTCCTTCTCACCGTGTTCCGGGAGGAAACGTCTCTACCGAGATAGAGGCGAACGCGACGACTCATATGGCGCTTACGATTGGTTCAGATGGGCTTCCGATTGTCACGTACCTTACGGGAGGAAATTTGTGGTTTGCGAGGTGTACCCGACTTGACTGTACCGCGTGGAATAAACACGCAATTGAAGCATCTGTCGGCCAGACTGCAATTACGATTGGTGGAAATGGATTTCCGGTTCTTGCGCATGTGGTTGCTTCTAACGGCGCGCTCCGCGTGCTTCAGTGCAGTGACCTTGACTGTATAAATTTCACAGGAACTGCGGCAGACGCATCCGTAAGCGCGAATCAAATTTCGCTCGCAATTGCAACTGACGGTTGCCCATCAGTTGCATATCGAAAATCGGTGAATAGTGCGTTCCGAACATATTTTGCAACCACCTATGGATCAGGTGGTTGTGCAACGTGGTCTTCAAACCCCGTTGACAATACGGTGAACAGCGGCAGATATCTGTCGCTTTCGAGTGGGAGTGACGGATTCCCGATAATGTCCTACTACACACAAAATCAAGGACTTTGGGTAGCGCGGTGCGGAAGCATGGATTGCGGAAATAGTGTGTCGCAAACGCAAGTTAATGCGGAAGGGCCAGCCACCGATCTCGGACAATTTTCTTCTCTCGCGCTTGGGAAAGATGGGTACCCCATCATTTCATATTACGCGGGAGGCTCCGGAGGGTTGAGGATTGTGCACTGCACGAGTAGAGATTGTACTTCTTTCGATACGTTTTCAGACGTTGAGGAAGCGCGAGATCTTGGAAGATTTAGTTCTCTGTCGATAGGAGCCGATGGACTTCCCGGAATCTCTTATTTCAACGGCAATTCTATTACCCCAATGGTGCGTTTCGCAAAATGCGCGAAGCCCGATTGCTCGCTGCTCTACACGGCGGGGAGCGAGGAACGTTACGCGTGGCCGAGGGATGTGGCGGGAACGGTGGCGAGTCAGCCGTTCACGTCGCTTGCCATAGGGAGCGATGGTCTTCCTGTGATTGCGTATCGGTCTTCTGGCGGGGGATTCAGTGTTCTGAAATGTGGTTCTATTATGTGTATTCCATACTGGACAAGGAAATAGGCGATTTCATACTTAGTTGCTATTTTTAGTTGCTTTTACCTAGTGCTATACTTTCCGCGTGGAAACTATTCTTCTCGGATTTATTGCAGTGTTCGTTGTGGTTGGCTTTGTAGTGCTTTATGTTTTTTTGAGGCGTGCCACCGGGCGAAAGCCGGATGGGGAAGGATTTTTGCTCATTCAAAACCAGATGAGCGAAATTACGAAAACGCTCGATGCGAAGCTCGCAGAATCAACCCGAGCAATCCAATCCCAATTCGGAGAAAGTGCGAAAATTGTTCGTGACGTTACCGAAAAACTTACCCGGCTCGACGAAACAAATCGGCAGGTGGTTACCTTTGCGGATCAATTAAAGAATCTTCAGGATATTTTAAAAAATCCGAAGCAGCGGGGGATTTTGGGGGAGTACTATTTAGAAACAGTTCTCAAAAACGTGCTCCCACCCGGGAGTTACCAGATGCAGTACGCGTTCAGTGACGGAGTGATCGTCGATGCCGCAGTATTTGTTGATAAGCGCGTTATTCCGATTGATTCAAAGTTCTCGCTCGAAAACTATAACCGGATTCTTGAGTCTCCCATGGGTTCACTCGATCGAAAGCGATACGAGAGTGCATTCATTGCAGATCTGAAGACGCGGATCGATGAAACATCGAAATACGTGAAGCCCGAAGAAAATACGATGGATTTTGCTTTCATGTTTATTCCGTCCGAAGCCGTCTATTACGATCTCCTTATTAATAAAGTCGGTGCGGTAACCGACGATACTAAAAATCTCATTTCATATGCAGGAGTGAAGCGAGTAATCATCGTCTCGCCAACCTCATTTCTCGCATACCTGCAGACGGTACTTCAGGGTTTGCGTAATCAAAAAATTTCAGAAGAAGCCCGGGAGATTGTGAAACAGGTTGAAAACCTCGGAAAACATCTCAAAGGATACGACGAATTTATGGGAAAGCTTGGCGGGCATCTTGGCACTGCAGTGAACACGTATCACAACGCCTACAAAGAATTCAAAAAAATAGATAAAGATGTCTTGAAGATCAGCGGCACCGCCATGGGGATTGAACCAAAACTCATTGAGCAGCCGGAGCAAGAGGAAATGTAGGAAAATCGAAACAAGATCTCTTTCACTATGAAGGTTCGAATGTTTGCCGAAAATTGACAGATTAGGAAAAGTTTGTCAATTTGTTACCAGCACGCAAACACCCGCAATTTCGCGGTATGCGTCACAAAGGAGTCCACGCGGTGGAAAAAGATACTGAGACCGAAATAGGAGGCGATGCTGGAGCCCGCGCGGTTACCAGTGAAGCACTCCCGCTCTGTTTCTATGGAGAAGTGACGGGGGCGAGCGTGATGCGTCTTCAGTACGAACTGATGGCACGTCTTGCGAAACAACCCGGAGCGCGTCTCCCGTTGTTCATGGCCTCGCCCGGGGGATCGATGATTCCAGCGATTGCCTTCTGGGAATTCGTGACTCTGCAGAAGATTGAGCTCGATATCACTACTCTTGCAGTCGGTTCGTCGGCAAGCATGGTCATACTTGCTGCTGGCATCCACCGAAGAGCGTCGAGTACGAGTCGCTTCCTGCTGCATCCTACGTCACTTGGGCTCCATGGTCGGTCGTACCTCAACGATTTGAAGAGGGACGTGCGCTTCGGTGAAATCGACGAAGAACGCTATCTGAAGATCCTTGCAGTGACGACCGGGCATTCCTTGGAAAAGATCCGTGAGCTTGCTCATGCGCATACCTATCTCACGGCGCAAGAGGCCAAAGAACTCGGTCTTATCCATGAGGTGCTCGAGATCATGGGTTAGTGTAGTACATGTTAGTCGTTCAAACGGCCATCAAGGGGAACCATGGTGGCCGCTGTTTTTTTATATGGTGGTGCGAGTATTATATTAGTATGCTGCAAGACTCTTTAACTCGCGCCAAGTGGGATCTTTTTTTACGGAGGGTCTGGCCTTTCCGCTATATTACTTTCGTTGATTTTGTGTGTGCAGCTGGCTCTCTCGCAACCGGGAATATGCATGAGAATTCTGATTTCGATGTGATCGTAGCAGCTCGCTATGGCCGTATTTTCACTGTCAGATTTATTGCGGTGGCATTATTCGGGATTTTTGGATTTCGCCGGAAGCGATTTGACCACCATGAAGAGGCGCGGGACAAGATATGTTTAAGCCATTTCATTACCGAAAAATCCTATCGTCTGTCACCGCCTCACGGACCCTATTGGGTCATGCTCTACCAACATCTTGTTCCTGTGGTGGGGAAAGCTGAAAAATTTCAGAGTTTCTGGGATGCGAATAAAGACTGGATGGGGGAGCGAACCATATACAAACCTGATCCTCGCCATCGGTTCAAGACAAAACCGATCATCACAAGAGCACTCGAGAATCTTCTTCGGGGAACTCTGGGAGATATGATCGAGCGATTGCTGCGCCATTTTCAGATAGCCCGTATCGAGCGGGGACTTTCTTCAGACGGCCAGGCGGTCGGCTATAAGCCAAGGATTATCTATAGCGACGAAGAGCTCGAATTTCACCCGGACACGCGGCGCATCGAAATCTTCAATAGGGCTTGACACCGTTCCCTAAACGCATACAATTACTACTTAGCACTCTCAAGTCGTGAGTGCCATTACAAAAAAGCGACATGCCACACGCATGAATTTCCAACCATTATCAAATCGGGTGTTTATCGAGTCGGTTGAGGAAGACAAGATGACGAAATCCGGGATCGTGCTTCCGGATAGCGCAGAGAAAGAAAAGCCGATGAGGGGAAAGATCGTGGCCGTGGGTCCGGGAAAAGTTTCCGAAAAGGGCGAGCGGATTCCGATGTCCGTAAAAGTGGGGCAGACAGTGCTCTTCAAAAAATACGGTCCGGACGAAATTGAACTTGAGGGAAAAAAATATCTGGTCGGAGATGAGGACGATATATTAGCAATCATTGAATAGCTACTAGCCACTAGCCAATAGCGACTAGCCACTAATCTCCTCATAAGATTCCTAGTGGCTAATGGCTAATCACTAGTGGCTGCACCAAAATGGCAAAACAAATTCTCTTTAACGAAAAAGCTAGGCAGGCATTGAAACGCGGTGTCGACAAACTTGCAGACGCCGTAAAAGTAACCTTGGGTCCCCGCGGCCGGGCGGTAGTGTTGGGTAAGAGCTACGGATCTCCCGTGGTAACGCGGGATGGGGTAACGATTGCAAAGGAAATTGAACTTGAAGACAAAGTTGAATCGATCGGTGCCGAACTCGTGAAGCAAGTTGCCTCGAAAACGAACGACGTCGCAGGCGATGGAACGACGAGCGCAACTTTGCTTACCCAGGTATTTGTGCGCGAAGGGTTAAAGAATGTTTCTTCTGGTGTTGATCCAGTGGGCCTTTACCGCGGTATGGAGAAGGCGTACGAAGCAGCGCTTGGTGCTTTAAAACAGATGTCGAAGAAAATTGCCGGGAAGGAAGAAATCGAACAGGTGGCAACCATCTCTGCTCGCGATAATGAGATTGGTAAATTGATTGCCGAGGTTATCGAAAAAGTTGGAAAAGACGGAGTCGTGACCGTAGAGGAATCCCAGACGATGGGTCTTACGAAGGAGATTGTGGAAGGACTCGAATTCGACCGTGGCTACATTTCGGCGTATATGGTTACGAACCCCGAACGGATGGAATCCGTGCTCGAGAGTCCGCATATTTTGGTGACCGATAAAAAGATTTCGGCAATCAGCGATCTTCTTCCACTCCTCGAAAAACTTGTTCAGGCGGGCAAGAAAGAGCTTGTGATTATCGCAGAAGATGTGGACGGTGAAGCGCTCGCGACGCTTGTAGTGAATAAGCTCCGTGGCATTTTTCACTGTCTTGCGATCAAAGCCCCTGGCTTTGGTGACCGGAAGAAAGACATGCTTCAGGATATCGCGACCGTGACTGGCGCTGAATTTATTTCAGAAGAAGTTGGCAGCAAGCTCGACAGCGTTGAGGTGAGTGCATTAGGAACCGCTCATCGGGTGATCGCTACCAAAGACAACACTACTATTGTGGGTGGAAAAGGCGATAAGACAGAAATCGAAAAGCGAGTTATCCAGCTCAAAAGTCAGATTCAAAAAAGCGATTCAGAGTTTGATAAGGAAAAACTCCAAGAGCGGGTTGGTAAGCTCTCGGGCGGAGTCGCCGTTATCAAAGTCGGTGCAGCAACCGAAGTTGAACAGAAAGAAAAGCAACACCGGATCGAAGATGCGGTGAATGCAACCAAAGCCGCGATTGACGAGGGAATTGTTCCCGGCGGCGGAGTAGCGCTCGTACGCGCATCGGGAGCGGTTGAGAAAATTATCAGTGCACTCGACAAAAATCAGCTTCCGGAAATCGTGGGTGCAAAAATCATTCTCGAAGGACTTCGTGCTCCGCTCCAACAGATTGCAGAGAACGCGGGATTCGATGGCGCCGTGGTACTTGATAAAGTGCTCGGCGAGAAAGATGATTTTGGTTTCAATGCAGCAACCGGCGAATACCAGAATCTCGTGAAAGCAGGAGTCATTGACCCTACGAAGGTGGTGCGGACTGGTCTCCAGAACGCGGTTTCCGCCGCTTCCATGCTTGTGATTACCGAAGCAGTAGTTGCCGACATGCCGGAGAAAAAGAAAAAAGGAGGAGCAGCTTCTGGCGAAGCAATGGGTGGGATGGAGGATATGGGAGGAGAGTATTAGGCGAAACTACACAGATATTTCTCTCGCTACCACTCGAATTCCCAGCGTGAATTCTCGTTGGCACGGAGGCCTCGCTCGGTCGCCTTTGGCGACCACCATGCTCGCTCGGTCTCCGAACCGCGCTCAAGAAATATCCGTGCCGTTTCTAGTAGAGTAGTCGGAGACACGCCGGTATGGTTTTTTGAGGTGAAGTGTTGAATTCAAAAGCCCGGCAATGCCGGGCTTTTGAATTTATGGGCTAACCGGAGAAAGATAGGATATACTTATGTTGATGCGGGAAATGAAAATAACGGTTTCCGATAAAGTTCTCGCCGCGACTTTTCTGAAGCTCATCCCAAAGCGGATCACACCGAATCAGGTCACTATATTCCGCTTTTTTACGGTTCCGTTTGTGGTCCTTCTTTTAGCGCTCGAAGAGTATCACTATGGAATCGCACTTTTCGTAGTATCGGCGTTTACTGATGCCTTGGACGGTGCGCTTGCGAGAACCACAAACCGGGTTACCGAATGGGGGAAAGTCTATGATCCGGTTGCGGATAAACTCCTCATTTTGACCACGGCACTTCTCGTAGTTCCCCGGCATTTAGGAATCGGCGTGGTCATTACTATTATTGCGATCGAAATGCTCACTATTGGAAGTGCATACTATTTAAAGAACAGAGGGACAACCGAAATCATGGCAAACGGATGGGGGAAGACAAAAATGATTTGCCAATCCGTCGGAGTCGCCCTTGTGCTCTTCTATTTACTCGTGAGCATCCCGTGGCTTCTTCCGGTAGCGGCAGTACTTCTCTATGCCTCAATTTTTTTCGCAGTCGCGAGTCTCATCACATACGGCATCTAATCTACGCGTAGCTTGTTTCGATGGTTATTCTCCGATAGAATCAATACTGCCGCAGGGTGCACGGTTCTTGAGTAGCATTCGGGCGCTGTGTCCGAGGCACTCATATTCTACAGGTCGGAACTTTTTCGCCCTGCGGCTCTTTTTCGGAGTCCTAAATGGAAAGAGATCAAACTCCAGACCAAACGGAACTGCCTTGTCCGCGATGCCACGGAGAGAATCCGAAGGGGTGTGGTACCTGTGGGGGGCGGGGGAAGATCTCGGTGGTTAAGAAAAAACTGCCACGCCGGGATTTCCGTTTACCTTCCGTTGTCGACGCACTGATCGAAAATGGACTCGGTTCCGGCGCGGTTTCGCTCTCCACGAAGCCGAAGTAGCAGCAGCAAAGCGCCTCTCCCGGCTCTACTTGTCGGGAGAGGCGAATTTCATTAAGCTCAAACACACGGAGGCGTCTGCGTTTAAAAAGTTAATACATGGTGGGGTCGCATAGTGGCCTAGTGCACCGCCTTGGAAAGGCGGCATACCGCAAGGTATCGTGGGTTCAAATCCCACCCCCACCGCTATGTGCGGGAGAAAGCGCGTATGCCGAAAGGCATCGGAGGTTCGAATCTTCCCTGTTTTTTTGATGATCCGCCAGTTGGCGGAGAATTTAGAAAACAGCAATCCCGCAGGAGCGGGGCTCCCGCCTCCGCAATATCTCATACAATAGAACTACTAATAAGAACTACTTATGCCAAATTAGTATAGAAAAGTCATTGTCCCTCGCTTGCTCAATTCTGAAATGGGCGTTCCAGATCTCGAGAAGATCAGGCGCGAGGTTCTTCGGGATGCGTCTGGTATTGTCTTGGAAATTGGAGTGGGCCCTGGTTACAATCTGCCTTTGTATCACAATATCTCCAAGCTCTATGCCCTCGAGCCGTCAGAAGAGCTTACTGAAATTGCGAAAAGCCGAGCCAAAGATCTGCCATTTCCGATAGAATTTTTGAAGAGCGGCGCAGAAAATATTCCACTATCAGATGCTTCTCTTGATACGGTGGTATCTACCTGGACGCTTTGTAGTGTCACTGACCCCGAAAATGTGTTACGCGAAATTGTACGCGTACTCAAGCCACATGGCAGATTTATCTTCGCCGACCACGGTGCTTCGCCGAACTTCGGCATTCGGATACTACAAATCGCAGCCACATCTGTTACTAAGTTTTTTACGGGTAATTGTCACTATGATCGGCCGCTCGGGAAACTTCTTCGGGAGGCAGGTTTCACCATTGAAAAAATGGAACACCCACAGGAGGGATTTCGGCCATTGGTTTACAGTTATCGGGGAATTGCGTCTCCCGCATCTCATCACTCTGATTCGAGGTAATACCAGGTGTAGGGGATCTATCGGTGTGGTATGCTCAACTTTTATCCGCCTTCGCGATCGAATCAGAGTAGAAAAGGATGCTTCGGCGGATTCCGCAAAAAATATAGCTTCATGCAAAATTTCACGAAACAGACGCTGAAAATCTTTTGGCGGCACGCGAAAAGATACCCGCTATCTATCATCGGCATATTCGCTGGAATAATTTTCTATACCGCGAGCGTTAACTATGTTTCTATTCTCTACCGAGACTTAATTAACTTACTTGCCGAAGCTCTTCCGGATGCCGTCGAGGCAGGGATACGTCTCGTAGTTATAATTTTTATTTTAAATTTCCTTCGGATCCTTGCATGGCGAGGCGCTAATTTTTTGAATAATTATTTTCAGTCGAGTGTCATGAGAGACCTCATGAATACCTGCTACCAGTACCTTCACCACCATTCAATCGGGTTCTTTAATTCGAGTTTTGTGGGCAGTCTTGTCACGAAAGTAAAACGGTATGAACGTGCGTTTGAGCAGATCGCCGATCAGTTCACATTTGAGCTTGGTCGATCACTTTTTGAGGTAGCAGTGATTATTGGAATAATTTTCTGGCAGTATCCTTCTCTTGGATGGATTTTCATTGTGTGGTGTTTCGTCTTTATGACGCTTGCTTATATCTACGCGATTTTTAAGCTCCCTTATGACATCCGCCGTGCAGGAGTTGACACTAAAGTAACGGGTCAGCTTGCGGATAGCATCACGAACAACATAAATATAAAGCTTTTCACGAACTACGAACGTGAGAACCAGTCATTCCACGGACTTACCAGGGAACAGCTTAAAATTCGCAAAAAGAGTTGGGATCTCGGAACACTCGGTGACCTGATACAGGCGCTTTTCATGATCATTATCGAACTCATCGTTATGTATTATGCGGTAAAAGGATGGCAAGCAGGGGCAGTTTTGGTAGGTGACATTGCCCTTCTCCAGATATTTCTCATCCGCATATTCGATAAATTATGGAACACAGGAAAGAACATCCGCGTGATCTACGAAGCGCTCGCCGATGCAAACGAAATGACAGAAATTCTCTTGAAGCCCCATGAGATTCAGGATCAAGCGCACGCACGCACCTTTACCCCCGGCATTGGAAAAATCGAATTTAAAAATGTTTCGTTTGGGTACCATCGCGAAAATTCTGTTTTAGATGATTTCGATTTACCGATCCATCCGGGGGAGCGTGTGGCGTTCGTTGGTCCTTCGGGTGGAGGTAAGTCCACTATCGCAAAACTTCTCTTCCGATTTTACGATGTCGACGGAGGCGAAATTTTGATCGATGGTCAAAATATCAAGACAGTAACTCAAGATTCACTTCGTAAGGCAATCTCGCTTGTTCCCCAGGAGCCAATTCTTTTCCATCGATCTCTTATGGAAAACATCCGCTATGCAAGGCCAGATGCAAGCGATGATGAAGTGGTAAGGGTAGCAAAGCTCGCGCACGCGCACGAATTCATCGAATCGTTCCCGATGAAGTACGAAACGCTTGTTGGTGAGCGGGGGCTGAAACTTTCGGGTGGAGAGCGGCAGCGGGTTGCGATTGCTCGGGCGATTTTGAAAAATGCCCCGATCCTCGTGCTCGATGAAGCG
>JBBTVP010000025.1:9641-18141 GCA_038063175.1 Patescibacteria group bacterium | reverse complement strand
AGATTGCCGTCTTTTTTGGCGGAAATAGTGAGTGTACCAAAATAACTTTTAAATTTCCGGAACTTGACATATACATATAATATGCTATTATATAGCTAGCACCGGTACTTGGATTTCCAAGTTCAAAGAAATACAGGTGTAAAGCACTTTAAGGAGGATTCGATGCTCACGCTGCAATACGCCCGCGTCACCAAGTCCGTTCCGATGGGAGGGTTCGGGTTCGCGAAGACGACAGAAGGAACGATAGTATTCCTTCGTGTTCCGAACGCCGGCACCCTCTTCATCCAAGGCACAGAGGTCAAGATCGCGGCACGCCCTCCGGCAGGCATGACCATTCCCTCGAACGAAACACCGATCCTCTTCGAAGGAACGATCCCGGCCAACTGCGAACACGGCCACCCGCAAGCCATGAGATGGGTACTTGCCGATCAGTATAGCAAGACGAAGGCGGGCGCCCTGAAAGCCGGCGCGTCTCTCGCGGAAGTAACCGCGCGATGCGCCAAAGCGGAACGCCGTCGGCAAGAGACGATCCTCCGTTGTCGGAAGGGTCCGGGCAAAGACAGGGGCGAGAAGCACAACAAAAAGTCTCGGGCGGGCGTCTAGCCAACTCGAGATCGCGCAAATTCGGACGCCCGGTGTTTTCCAAAGACACTGGGCGTTTTTTGTTGCAGCGACGGAGTCTAAAATCCAAAACGAGTGAGGATTTCTTTATGAGTGTTGCGGCGGCGGAGTCTCACTACTCGTCGCTTACGCTCCTGTGTTTTAAAACCCTTCGGTTTTAATATTTCCGGCACGGGGAACCGATCGCGGTTCCCCGACCCCCTCCGCTCGTTCGATTCCGGCATAGCAAAAATATGAAAAGCCCCGTCATAAACGGAGCCTTTCATATTTTGGTTGCGGCGGCCGGAATCGAACCGGCCCCTTATGGTTATGCCTACTACTTCGACTTTCGTCGCTCCGCCAACTGGCGGATTTGTAGTCTGGACTATCCCTTTCTCCCTTTTCAGGGAGATCCGCCGTCTAGTCTCTACACATTTTCCTTTTTCTTCACAAAAGGAGTTAGCTCGGGATTACCATGACAATCAGATTCAGATTGCCGAAGGATTCCCCGAATTTGGCAGATGATCTTCTCCATCGTTACCGAAGGAGACGCCCACTGTCGAGCCACATATGCACACCAGTACACCACACCGCGAGTCTAGTATATACTCCAAACCATGCACGAGCAAGTGTCCAGAATTGCGATATTAGGATTCGGCCGCGAAGGGCAGTCGCTCCTCCGCTTCATTAAAAAAAATCCCGACTACCGAGGACGTGAAATTTGGATTCTCGATAAAGATACATCGGTCAAGAACCGACTCGAGGCGCGCCAATTGAAAAATGTCCATTGGCAAGTTGGTTCCGGCTATCTAAAAAATCTCTCGAGATTTGATTTGATCCTGCGTTCCCCGGGAATTCCTTACACACTGCCCCAACTCTACCGCGCCCGCTGCGACGGTACCAAGGTTTCAAGCGCCACGAATCTTTTTTTTCACGAAATTAGAAAACTTCCTGGAAATCAGCGGCCAGCCATTATCGGCGTAACGGGAACCAAGGGAAAAGGAACAACTTCGACCCTTATCTACCAGATGCTCCGAAGCGCGAATCGCCGAACAATCCTTGCGGGAAACATCGGGAAGCCGATGCTGGAGATACTCCCCGAAGCGAAACGTACCGATTTCGTCGTCCTTGAACTCTCGAGTTTTCAGCTGCAAGACTTTCCCTATGCACCAGACATTGCGGTAGTGCTTGATATTTTCCCCGATCACCTCGACCAGCACAAAACACTCCGGGAGTACTACGGATCGAAAGCAAACATTGGCAGGTTTCAAAAAAAATCAGATGCCATATTCTTTTTCTCGAACAATCCCCTCTCAAAAAAAATCGCCGCGAAAAGCCCGGCGCGAAAATTTCCGGTAAAACCCAAAACGGAAAGTCTCCGGAAAAATTACGAGATGGCGACGTCGGTCGCGAAATTCCTGAACATTCCCGAATCCACGCTTGAAAAAATAGTGAAGTCATTCCGCGGCCTTGAGCACCGGATGGAAAAAGTACGAACCAAGGGAAACATTACCTTTTGGAATGATTCTGCCGCCACAAATCCAGAGGCGACCGCGGCAGCCATTCGTACCATAAAGTCCCCGCTCGTGCTCATCGCTGGTGGGAAAGATAAAAACCTAAACTACCGTCCCCTCGCAGATGCGATCCTCGAATCTCTCCATGTAAAATCCGTAATACTTATTGGCGAGAATAGGAAAAAAATCGAAAAAGAACTTAAAGCCGACAACAAAAAACTTAGCATAGTACTTGCTTCAGATTTGGAGGAAGCGGTGAATGTAGCCCGGAGAACCGCAGAGTCATTAGTGATAAGTAATAAATCATCTGTCGCCGTTCTCTTCTCTCCAGGAGCGGCGAGCTTCGATATGTTCAAGAGCTACGCCGACCGAGGAGAGCAGTTTAAAAAGATAGTTCGTAAATTATAACTTCTGCGCGGGCGATGGGATTTGAACCCACGATCCCCTCCTTGACAAGGAGGTGCTTTAACCAGGCTAAGCTACACCCGCATGACGGAACCAGTATAGCGAAGCTAGAATTTCGTTACAAGCCGAGAACCGATAATAGAAAATGTCAAAGGACGGCGCGGGCCGTCCTTTATGTATCACAGGAACCGGTTTCACAGTCCGACCCTCATGAGCGCGGCCGCCCACGTGAGTCCGCCGCCGAAGGCGACGAGGAGAACCAGCATTCCTTGCTTAATCTCACCACTCTTGAGTGCGTCGTAGAGACAGAGCGGAATCGAGGCAGAAGTCGTATTCCCAAACAGGTGGATGTTCATGGGAACGATGCCCTTGTACCCAAGTTTTTCGACAACCGGCGCGATCATCCGGGAGTTCGCTTGGTGGAACACGATCGCATCCACCTCACCGAGTGACACCCCTGCCTTCGCAAGTGCATCAGGAATAATCTTGGATGAGAGAAGCCGAACCATCTCCTTAAACACCTCGTGACCATTCATGCGCAGCTTGTGCGGTTGGATGAATGGATCTTCGATGTCATGAGTGGAAACCGGGCGGCGCGACCCACCCGCAGGAACCTCGATGAGCGAAGCACGAGATCCATCAGAACCAGAAAAGAAGTTTCTTGGTCCGAAATGGTCTTCAGCTAACGATGTCGCTTCGAGCACACACGCGGCACCCGCATCTCCGAAAAGTGGCAAGGTGGAACGATCATTCGGGTTCGCGATGCGAGTCATCAGATCTGCTCCCACCACGATGCCGGCCTTTGAACAGCCGGAACGGATCCGGCAGTAAGCAACCTCAAGGGCAGCGACGAAGCTCGAGCAAGCCACGCTCATATCGAACGCCGAAGCATTCGGAAGGCCGACTTTGTGTTGCACAATCGAAGCCGTTGGCGGACTTGCCAAGTAGTCAGGGGTAACCGTCGCGAGGAGGAGGAAGTCGATAGCATCAGGAATAATTCCTGCCTCATCGATTGCCATCTTCACCGCTGCCGCAGCGAAATCGGACGTCGCTTCGTGAGACGCCGCAACCCGTCGCTCTTTGATACCAGTCCGTTCCGCAATCCACAAAGGATCGCAATCGAACTGGACGAGCCGCGGATCATCCTTGTGTGCACGACCGGTAAATACCGCGGTCGCGCGCCGAGCTTGCAGTAGATCCGCCACGTCGGCATTGCTCATCACATGATCAGGGAGAGCAATGCCGATCCCCGTCATTTTCACGCCACAACACTCGTTCATCACTGACGCTCCTTGTTGGATTTTAGGAAAAACGAGAACTGCCGGCATCATAGCACTATCGTTTTAAAAAAACGAACCTGCCTCTCGCGAATCACGATTTAAGAAAAACCCAAAGCAAACATTTGACCTTATGTGGGAAATCCGTATATTGACGGAAGCATTCGCGAGAAAGGAGTAAAACGCGATGGAAAAAATCAGTGTCCCCGCTTCGAGAACCGAGGCATGGGGAAGAGCGAGAGCGCTCGTCGAGACATGGCGTAGCGATTGCAACCAGCAAGGAAGACAAATTGCGCTAAGCAAAAGCGCGACGAGGCGCCTTGTGAATTCCCTTGAGTGCATCATTGCACGAGGACCGTTCGAACCAACACAACCTCCCGAGGTACTAAACGGCGACACCCGCGAAGCTCGCGGCTACATCGGGGCTTGGATCGATGAAGCGCGGACTGCCGAGCGGAAAGTTGATCTTGGCCAAGGGAACGCACGCGATGCCACGATTTCACTCCTCGTAGAACGAATTTCTCCCCACATCGCTCATGCAAGACAGAACGGTCGAAAACCGTAATATCTTGCATCGAATCGAACCCCGGATGACCATGTCGCGCCGGGGTTTGTAATAATTTGACCGATTTTCTGCGCATTGGTACTCTGACGTCGGTACCTACGCACAAAACCTTGAACGCAGAAAGGAAATACCTTTGTCGTCTACTACTACCGAGCGCCGGAAGGCACTCATCTCTGTCCACGACAAATCAGATCTCTGCCCCTTCGCGGAGCAACTCGTCGAGCTAGGTTTCGACCTTATTTCGACGGGTGGAACGGCGACGGCTCTGCGCGCCGCAGGAATTCCAGTCCAAGATGTCTCGGAGTACACGGGTTTCCCCGAGATGATGCATGGACGAGTGAAGACTTTACACCCCAAGGTGCACGGCGGCATCCTCGCCCTTCGCGATGACCAGACCCACACGAATTCGATGATCGAACACGGCATCGCCGCCATCGATCTCGTCGTAGTGAACCTCTATCCATTCGAAGCAACGGTCGCGAAAGATGGCGTCACCCGAGCTGAAGCGATCGAACAAATCGATATCGGAGGACCTTCAATGGTCCGATCCGCAGCGAAGAATCACCGTTTCGTTGGCATCGTCACCGACCCAGGGGACTACGCTCGAGTAGTAAACGAGCTCGAGAAAGAAAACGGAAGACTTTCTGAAACGTTGCGCCGTGAACTCGCTTTGAAGGCCTTCGCAACGACTGCCGCCTACGACGCGGCGATCACGCGATGGCTCGATGAGCAGGAAGTACTCGAGGGAGCGACTCAATTGTTCCTGCCGAAGCAATTTGTCGTCGGTGGCACCCTTTTCGCACTTTGCAAGTACGGAGAGAATCCGCAACAAGCCCCGGTCGGACTCTATGCCACAAACAGCACAGATCCTCTCGCACTCCACCGATTTGTGGAAGTCGAGGGCACAGAACCAAGCTTCGTGAATCTCACAGATGTGGACCGGGTCCTCCAGACTATGACCCACATCGCTGCGGGGTTCAGCGTGAACTTCGGTTCGATCCCCCGAATTGCAATCGGCGTGAAACACGGGAATGCGTGCGGATCAGCCGTGGGCGACAACGAGATCGAAGTCGTATCACGCATGGTCGAGGGGAACCCCCTTGCCATCTTTGGGGGTGTTGTCATGGTGAACTTCACACTCAACCACTTCACTGCGGAAGTTCTCGTGAAACACGGCATGGGACCCAAAGAACGACGCGTGCTCGATGCTGTCATCGCGCCGGGATTTTCCGATGCTGCTATCCAGATGCTCCGCCGAAAGAACGGCAGGTGTCGGATCATTACGAATCCGGCGCTCGGAAACCTCGGCGTGCATTCGCTCGATTCGAGGCCACGCATTCGCCCGGTACGAGGAGGATTCCTTGTTCAGCCAAACTACACGTTTGTGCTCGACTTGAACGGTCTCACCGTCGAACACCTCGTTCCGAACGGCAAGACAGTGAACACTCAGGAACGGCGCGATGTGATCCTCGCATGGGCGATCTCTGCAACAAGCACGAGCAACACCATCTCTCTCGTGAAAAATGGAATGTTGATTGGGAACGGTGTTGGTCAGCAGGACCGCGTAGGCGCTGCAAACCTCGCGCTCGCCCAAGCACTACGAGCGGGACATTCGACCAAAGGTGCAGTCGCATCGAGCGACAGTTTCTTCCCGTTCACGGACGCACCGGCATGGCTCGCAGATGCAGGGATTTCTCTCATCCAGTCAACGAGCGGATCAATCCGTGATGACGAGGTGAAGAAATTCTGCGGGGACCGAGGCGTAACTCTCTGCCTCATCTCGGACAAGCTGGGTCGCGGCTTCTACGGCCACTGACCTATTTTGCCGAGCGAACTACCGGGCCACACTGCATACGCAGTGTGGCCCGATTTTTTTAATGTAAATCCGTTTTGACACTTATAAACAAATCCCGCTACTCTGTAGCTACTCGGCATTTCGCCGGGAGAAAGTTGACACTCGTATGCCGCACGTTGAAAACAAAATCGTGTTGAGAGAGGGAAAGACGAAGGTCGTTCGCCCCCACCCCACCGACAGTAACCTCGCAATCTTCGAGGCAAAGGACGACATCACCGCCGGCGACGGCGCAAAGCGAGACGTGATCCCGGGGAAGGCCCGACTCGCAACAACGACAACCGTGAATGTCTTCCGGCTTCTCCAGGACGCGGACATCTCGGTCACGTTCCGTGAGCAGGACTCTTCGACTTCGTTCATCGCAGAACTCTGCGAGATGCTGCCGTTTGAGGTCGTGGTGCGCCGTTCCGTGGTCCCGGCAAGTTCTTACCTGAAGCGCCACCGACACATTCCGCTAGACCACACTTTTTCCCGCCTGATCGTCGAATTCTTCTTGAAGACGACGGGTCAGCAATGGGAAGATACTTCTCTCCCCGTCGACGATCCTCTCATTCTCTTCGGGAACGATGGAAAGGCTTCCCTTTTCCACCCGAAGCACTTCGTAAATTCGGAAGCTCCGATCGCGAAGATTCCGATGCCGAAGAGCTTTGGTACTCCTGCAGGGCGGGCGCAGCTCGCGAACGAAGCGAGGCGAATCTTCCTTATCCTCGAGCAAGCGTGGCGCCTTCAAGGCCTCAAGCTCGTGGACCTCAAAGTCGAGTTCGGCACAAACACGAAGGGCGAATACGTTCTCGCGGATGTCATCGACAACGATTCCTGGCGCCTCCTCGACGAAGGTGATCATCTCGACAAGCAGGTGTATCGAGATGGCCAAGGACTCGACGAAGTCGCTTCGCGGTATATCCTAGTCGCCGAGCGCACCAGCCGTTTTCACATCCCCCGCCAGCAGATTATCATCTGGTGCGGATCAGTGAAGGACGACCTTCGCTCCTTTGACGATGCGATGGCAACTCTCGGCGTTCCGGAAGCGTTCCGAAAGTACGAGAAGGTCTTCTGTTCGGTTCACAAGGAACCAATGAAGGCGCTTGCCGAGCTCGACCGACAACTCGGACTCGTTCCGGATTCGGTCGTGATCGCCTACGTAGGCCGATCGAATGGGACAGGCCCAGTCCTTGCCGCCCATACAACCGTCCCCGTCATCGCGGTGCCTGCGGAGTTCGAGAAGTTCCCCGACGACGTCTGGTCTTCACTCCGCATGCCCTCGAACGTCCCTCTCATGACCGTCCTCGATCCGGGGAATGCTTTCCTCGCCGCGCTCCAGATCCTCGCCGCCCGGAATCCAGCGCTCTACGCCGCACTCCGCTTCCGACAAGAAAAACGATTCGAGAACACCATCTCGATCGGATCGTGAACTGTACCTTCCACTACAAACCAAAGCCACTGGCGCTCACGCCCCGGTGGCTTTCCTATTTATGAGGAAAGCCGCTCGTAGAGTTTTCCGACTGCGAAAAGGTCACTTTCGTGGAAGTGCTTACCGATAAGCTGGAAACCCACCGGAAGCGACATGGGGGAAGCGACATGGAAAATGGGATCTGTTTCTTGTCGCCTGTCACTTGTCGCTTGTCGCACCGGTATCGATATTGCTGGCACTCCCGCAAGGTTCGCAGGAATTGTGAATACATCCGCAAGGTACATAGCAAGCGGATCGTCGGCTTTCTCTCCGATTTTAAATGCACGCGTGGGCGATACCGGCGTCAAGAGAATATCTACCTCCTTGAACGCTTTTTCGAAATCTTCTTTCACAAGCCGGCGAACTTTTTGCGCTTTCGAATAGTACGCATCGTAGTAGCCGGATGAAAGCACGAAAGTTCCCAAAATCACCCGCCGTTTTACCTCTGCTCCAAGCCCGTGGCTCCGCACCTTTCGGTAACGATCTACTAAACTTGTCGCTTGTCTCTTGCTCGCCCCGTGGCGAAGCTTTTCGGGGTCACTTGTCCCATACCGTATCCCATCGTAGCGCGCGAGATTCGAAGATACTTCCGCGGGAACAATGATGTAGTAACAGGAAAGAGCATAGCGCGTGTGCGGAAGGTTCACTCGCTTTACCTCCATCCCAAGACTCTTGAAATCCCGCTCTACTTCTTCCATGGCACGTACCACTTCCGGCTCCATTCCTGGAATAAAGTATTCCTCGGGAAGACCGATTTTCATTTTCTTTATTTCTTCAAACGTTGGCTCGGGCCATGCCCCGCCCCCCCGACTCGTCGCGGCATATGCATCTTTTCCT
>JBBTVP010000025.1:0-9631 GCA_038063175.1 Patescibacteria group bacterium | reverse complement strand
TTTCCTTCTATGGCGCGGAACAGTATCTCTGCGTCCTCCACAGTTCGCGTAATGGGACCAATCTGGTCCAAGCTTGATGCCATGGCAATAAGTCCAGATCGAGATACTGCTCCGTAGGTAGGTTTTAATCCCACCACTCCGGAAAATGCCGCGGGCTGCCGGATAGAGCCACCGGTATCAGACCCAAGCGCCCCGAGCGCCATGTGCGCGGCAACTGCCGCTGCGGATCCACCCGATGATCCTCCGGGAACCCGTGTGGTGTCGTGTGGATTCTTTGTTACGTGAAACCCGGAGTTTTCAGTTGACGCGCCCATCGCGAATTCATCGAGATTTGTCTTTCCAAGAAAGACCGCACCCGCTCCCCGAAGTTTTGTGACTACTCCCGCATCGTAGGGGGCAACGTAATCAGCGAGAATCTTTGAACCGGCGGTTACCCGCTCCCCTTGGATTAAAATATTGTCCTTGACCGCAATGGGAACGCCTTCAAGTGGCCCGACTTGCTCCCCTTTCGCCACTTTCACGTCTGCCGCTTCTGCCTGCCGCATGGCGAGGTCGCGAGTGAGGGTAAGGTACGCCCCGATTTCAGGATCCTTTTCGGTGATACGCCAATAATACGCTTCTGCAACTTCGAGCGCGGAAAATTCTTTTTTCAAAAGCCCCTCGTGGAAGTTTTTGATAGTTAAATTGTGGAGATGCATGGTTATACTGCGATGCTAATATACTAATTCATACTAATAATACGAATGATCGTTACGTCGCATTAGTATAATTAGTATGCATTCGTATATTGGCATCGCAATTATTTGCATCGCATTCATTCGAAAACCGGTGGCACTTTTAGGTAATCACCCTCTCGATCGGGGAATGCTTCGATAAGCTTCCCGGGTTCCACTCCAAAAGGACGTCCTAAATCCGCATCTTCGCGAAGTACGTTTTTTTCCGAAGTGCCTCCCGTAAGTGGCTCCACCCCGTCGGTATTAAGCGCTTTCAGCTCTTCAAAATGCTTTAAAATATTTCCGAGGTCTACAATGAGTTTTTCTTTCTCCTTCTCGTGGAGCTCGATTCTCGCAAGCTCTGCGAGGTGCTCTAACTCCCGTTTTCCAATTTCTGCCATGTTTCCTATTCTAAATCAGAAAAACTTTTTCTCCAATGTGCGTGCACAAATTAAGAACCCCGCATCTCTCCTGTGAGAAACGCGGGGTCGAATCGAATCCTGTCTGCCTTCGCTACGCTGCGGCGAGTAGACTTGCCTGCCTGCCGATAGGCGCGGCGCACACGGCCGCAAGGTCCTGATCGCCGAAGCCGCTGCCGAGCCAGCCGTAGCCCCAGCTCCACCTGCCGCCGTCCCAGCACAGACACCTGACGCCCAGGCCGTCACCGGAGTCGCGGAAGATGGTTCCCCAGAAGAAGATGTAGCGGGTGCGGCCCTGCTCGTCCTTCTTCCAGCTCTCGGGGATGAGGTGGGGATGCGCGAGGAGGTAGTCCAAGACGCACGCGTTCAGGACGGGCTTGCCCGTGAGCTTCTCGCGAAGCTTGTGGCCTTGAATCGAGTCCTTCTTCTGCGTGTCGTCGAGGAAAAGTTCGATCTCGACCCCGTCGACGAAAAGAGCATCGCCACGGCGTTCGAGCTTCACCTTCCCACCTTTCGCATGGGATTTGACCGTCCAGCCCTTGGGAGCCGTGGGGTTGAGATCGCAGTCGACGATGCAGGGAGGATACACAATCTCGGCCTGACCGAGAAGGACTTCACGAATATGCACAAGACGATCACCTTCGCACATCCGCTTCACGATGGCAGCGTTCCAACCACCTACCCGATCCATCGCGAGCTCGAGTTCATGCACGAGTCCTGCGCTACTGAAAGTAAACTTGTCGGCCATGACGTGTTTCCTTCGTCTGACGTGTTCGCTTCTGCGAACGTGTCGGAAGTTGCTAGCGGGCTTCCGCCACTGCGGCGGATTTGCCATAGCGGGAAATTCCGAGCTATCTCAAGGAACTTTCTGCTATGGCAAATATGTCTTACAGAGCAAGATCCGGCTCTGCCGGACAAGTTTCAGTATCAAAGAGCTAGATATACATTATACTACGTATTCGTATGACTTGTCAATAGCTTCAAAAACTCATGTTCTGTAAGCGTTTTTACCTCTAGTTTCTTCGCCTTTTCCACTTTCGAACCAGGATTCTCCCCGAAGACCACATACGTCGTTTTTTTTGAAACCGACTCGGACACATCCCCTCCCTCCTCCCTCACCTTTTCCTTTGCATCTTCCCGTTCGAGTGATTCCATGGTTCCCGTAAACACAAACGTCATCCCTTTAAATTTCCCTCCGGTTTTCAACTTCATCGGCTGAACAGTAACTCCTGCCACATCAAGCTTCTCGATGAGCTTTCGGTGCCGAGGATCGCGGAACCATCCGTAAATACTCTCCGCGACTTTCGGCCCGACGTCACGAATTTGCTGTAAATTTTCGAGCGACATTGTATGAAACACCTTTAATACATCAGTTGGTTTGGAAATTGGAAATTGAAAATTGAAAATTGCCTGCGCAAGCACGCCAGCGGTTTCCTCGCCAACGTGCAAAATACCGAGAGCTACCAAAAGCCGCAGCAAAGAAATTTCTTTCTTCGCGGCAATTTCTGCAACGATATTTTCCGCGGATTTTTCCCCAAATCGCTCGAGTACTTCGATATCGCCTTTCGTGAGCGTAAAAATATCTGCGGCATCTCCGATTAATCCTTCGTCCATAAAGCGATCGATGATTTTTTCCCCAAGCCCTTCGATATTGAACCCGCCGCGCGAGACAAAATGGTAGAGAGATTCCCGCGTCCGTGCACCGCAGTTCGGATTCGAACACCGGAGAATCACTCCGTCCTCAACAACTTTAGATCCGTCCGCAGGGCATGTATCCGGAAACCGGAACGCACGCTCTTTGCCAGTGCGCATCTCGGTGAATACCTTGATGATTTTCGGGATGACATCTCCCGCACGGGAAATAAGCACAGTGTCGCCGATTTTGAGCCCAAGGCGTTCGATTTCGTCGCGGTTGTGCAGCGTGGCATGGGAAATCGTTACCCCTGAAACCGAGACTGGTTCAAGCTCGGCAACCGGAGTGAGCGCTCCGGTTCGGCCCACCTGCACATGGATGTCTTTCACCACCGTGGTCGCTTCCCGTGCCGCAAATTTGTAGGCAACCGATCCTCGTGGCGCTTTCCCTACCACGCCCGCAGCTTCAAAATCACGGTTTTGATTCAAAATTACCACCACTCCATCGATCTCATACGGAAGTTTGTCGCGGTGCTTCTCCCAGTAGTTTCGGTATTTAATCACTTCTTCGAGCGACTCTACCGCCTTCGTGTCTGGATTTGTTTTGAATCCAAATGAACGGAGAATTTCGTGCTCATCTTCATGTGTCTTCTGGCCAAGATCGGTCACGATTGAGTACTGGTATGAATCAAGCTTCCGGGAAGCTGCGATCTTCGGATCGAGCTGGCGAATAGATCCCGCGGCAACGTTCCTCGGGTTTGCGTATGGCTTTCCACCATGCTTCTCTTGCTCGCGGTTGATGCGTGCAAATTCTTTCTTCGTGAGAAATACCTCACCCCGAACAACGAGGCGCGGAGGAATGTGTAATGGGGAATGGGGAATGGAATTTTTCGACTTTTCACTTTCTACTTTCAACTTTAACGGAATTGCTTCAATGGTTTTCAAGTTTTGCGTCACATCCTCCCCTACCAAGCCATTCCCTCGGGTTGATCCTTGGACGAATATTCCATGCTCATACACAAGCTCAATCGCGAGTCCGTCAATTTTTGGTTCGCAGTAGAAAGCAGGGGTAATCGGTCTCGAAAGAAAATTAGTGACGCGTTCAAACCATGCCCGAAATTCTGCTTCGATGAACACATCGGTTAAAGAAAGCATCGGGCTCTCATGGGAAGCCTTCGAAAACGTGTCGAGTGGCTTTCCCTCAACTCGCTGCGTCGGAGAATCCGGTGTAATGAACTCCGGAAAACGCCCCTCAAGTTCAGAAAGTTCGTGTTTTAAGGAATCAAGCGCCTCGTCTGAAATCGAAGAGCGATCGAGCACGTGGTACTCGTACCGATAACGATCAATGGTTTTCCGCAGACGCTCGATGCGCTCTTTTGCTTCATTCTTAGTCATAGCAATTTATGCGATGCAAATATACTAATTCATACTAATAATACGAATGGCGTTACGTCGTATTAGTATAATTAGCATGCATCCGCATATTGGCATCGCAATTCAGTGTATGAGCATCGCAGTTTAGAAGAGTATTTCAAACGCACGAGCCGACTTCCCCGCACTGCCCGTCGCTCGAATCCAATCAACTTGATTCGGTGGCGTATTTTGATTCTGCCCCGCGTTACCACGAATCTCCATTTTGTAAGTTGCGCCATTCACGAACGGGGGTGTCACTCCCGTGGGTATCTGATTCCGAGCTGAATCACAAATTTTAATAATGTCCAAAGGTGGTTGCGCCTGCCACGCAGATGGGAATACTGGAGTAGTCGGATTACAGCGAAACACCGCGAAGAGTCCCCGCTCTATGCCCGCGTCTGCCGCAAAAATAGATTTTGCGGAATCCACCACTTTTGCAACCTGGCTCAACTGGTACACCATGAGCGTCCCCGCGATCGCCGTTACCGAAAGAAATACAGTCGCCATCACAATAACCGTGAGAAGCATGACCTGCCCCGTTTGAGGTCCGGATCGCCGCGGGCGTTCCGGCAGTCCCGTCTCGATAGCGGGACTTACCTCGAACGGGGCCTGCCCCTCTTCGCGCTTTAAGTTTTTAGTTTTCAGTTTCAAGTTATTGCTACTCATATTTCCCTCGCGCTTACGGTTGTCTGGAAATCATTCACTGCATTCTGGAGGAATCTATCGGTGAACGTCACCTGCGCATTAATAACGATGCGTGGGGGCCATAATGCGTTATTAATGTTTGGGAGTAAAAACCGGAGAGCGCTTATCGTAACATTACCGCTCGTGAGCGGAAAGTACGTCCCCAAATCCACCCTTCGTTCGATCGCATGCGCGTTATAGCGATACTCGATCGCCTCACCCTTTGCATTCATAAAGTGAAGCGCGCCGTTAACATCCACCGAAAACCCGGAACCGGTACGAATCTCGCGAGCCATTTGTTCGAGGGCGAGCGATGCGTTATCGTTCGCAACCATGAGCGCTACCACTGATCGCTGCCGCTGGAGCGAAGTGATAAAAATGTTCGCAATGATTCCGATAACCAACACAAACACTCCCATCGCGATCATGAGCTCGATCAAAGTAAATCCACGATGATTAACAATAATCAATTTACAATTTACAATTCTCAATCGCTGCCAAATATTATTGTTCATAGTTAATTGTCTATTGTCTATTTTTTATGGTATTCGCCACGGTAAGAAATGATCTTGGAGCTGCACGACAAATTCACCTCCTCGGCTCTCCCACCCAACTGCAGAAGTGATTCGGTAATCAATAGTAGGAAGCGTCGGATCGTCCGGATTCCCCTCTGTTGGTTCGTCGATGATAATCACCCTTCTGAATTTTGTCGGTGTGCCACTCGTGTATTGGTAGCCCGCACCTGCGGGGGGAGGGGCAAAATTCAGGTATGGGAGTTGGGCACTCCCGCATGTTTGAAAAAGATTAGCGACCGTTGCCTCGGTAGGCGGAAGAGTTATCGCACACCCTCCGGGCACAGATATAAGCGTCGTATCGCTGTAGTCCAAGTAGTAAAGCCCGTACGAACCGCTCGGCGCGATTGAGCCAGCCCCAGTCCACCCGTAAAATCTATTCGAAACACCGCCAACATTTTGTACTTCGAGTAGATAGCTGTGGTCAAACAAGTTTTTCACAAGCTCCATACCCTCGGCTGCAAGGTAGGTCGCCACATACTGTTCGGTGGTGAGACGATTCAGGGCAAACGAACGCCCCACAAGGGAAAGGATTCCCACAAGACTTACTGCCACGATCGAAATCGCGACGAGCATCTCGATCATTGAATCACCACGGACAAAACGTATATGCCGTACGCTATATTGCTTCATGGATTTGTCACGCTTACCTGACCGATCTCTGAAACACGTATCGTTGCGGTGCGCGGCTGATTGGGATCATTAAGCTTCAGCACTACCACCGCTTCGCCGGTCCGCGGAGCTGAATCCACAAAAAAGAAAACCTCTGGGTCAGGCGGCTTGAATGTAATATCAAGCTTATTGGCGTTCGAAGCACATAACTGTCCTGGCGCCACTACATCTACACACTCAATTATGATTGAAGAGTCAAACACAATCGTCTCGAATTTTTCATTTTGTCCCTGGGAATACATCTTGTTTGCGCTCGTACAGTTGGAATTCCCTCCCCCCGGCGCGAGATCGCTAAAAACAATTACAGGAGCCAAAGGGTCTGACCGGTCGAAGTGCACACCCCACCCGCACACCCGGTCCGCAGTTGAAGGCGACGGGAGTCCGGGCTGAAGTTCCGGCTGGAACGTCTGAATGGAGAATGATTTTGCGCGGAGCAATGCAGAGATAAGTACCGACTGCTCGCGAAAAAAAAGAATTTGCCGCTCGCTTGTTCGTGAATGAACAACGAGAATGCTCGTAAGGATGATCGTAATCGAGATTACGACAAGCGCCTCAACGAGGGAAAATCCGGATTGGGAAATGGGGACTGGGAAATGGGGAATGTTTTTTTTCATTTTACTTTCTACATTCCACTCGTCATGGAAACAACGCAAAATATCCATCCATAAGTTTCTGCCCGCAACTTACGATGAGCGCGACCCCGATCGCAACAAAGGGGCCAAACGCCACGCTCGACTTCATATTCTTCTTGCGACGCACTATAAGAAGTATACCAAAGAGCGCACCCACGATGAAGGCGAGAAGAAGCGCAAACATGGTGTCGGGCCACCCAAGTAACAGTCCGGTTACCCCGGCAAGCTTTACATCCCCCATACCCATTGCTCGTCCACGGGAAAGTCCCCAGATGATTCCGAAAAAAGCGAGCCCGAAGAGGGCTGCCACAATGTGGTTCAGAAGAATATTTTCACGGAATCCGAAAATAGCGGCATAGTGACCTACGAATGAACCCGTGAAATCGCTCCATATAGATGCCACGGTCAGAATCCAGATTTTAAGCCCCGCGAACACAATCAAAAGCAGGTTTGATTGGTCGGGAATAATAGTGAGACGCGCATCAACCGCAGAAATGAAAAGGTAAATAAATGCGCTAAGTTCGAAAATCCCAACAAGGAAAAAATACCAAAGAGGAAGAGCGCCATCGATTCGATGCAGTGCCACGTCGTAAACCTCAAATGTGATGAAGGGAATTCCAAACGCGATGAGTCCCCCGAGGATTTCGAGGAATGGATACTGAATCGAAAGACGCATACCGCAGGAACGGCACCGGCCACGCTGGATAACAAAACTCACGATTGGAATAAGCTCATACCACAAGAGCGTCTTCCCGCAGCCCATACAATGCGATCTTCCGCCGATTATGCCGCGACGAAAAATCGGCTTGTCGGGATCGTACCGAAACGCAAGGACATTCAGAAAACTGCCTACCGCGGCACCAACCGCGAATAGCAGTACAGAAAATACGCTAGAATCCATGGAAACATTCAATGTTCCCTACGCAATAATTAAATCCTGCGCTGTCATTACACTCGGGAGGTGGAGTCGGATATAACACCTTGCATCCCGTATTGTTGCAGTTTGAGGGTGTAAGAGAGGTTACAATCTGATTATCTTCAAGATCGTTCGCGAGTGACCGGTGATTTGTCTCGAGCGTAGCTTTTAAAATATAGCACTGCGCTCGCGGCGTTGGAACCGTAGAGTCCCCAAGCTGCACCCAGTAGTTATAGCTTCCACCAGGGAGCGGATCGGACGGTGCTTCTCCAAATCCAATGGGGGCAGTCGTAAGCGTGGTCACAAGATCTGCCCATGTTTGGGGACCCTGTGATGGACCAACAGGGACCAGGCCGCCGGTACATCCGATATTCGGATTTGGATCATACCTTCCCGGAAACATGCCGCATTTTATGCGATAGAGCTGAAGACCTTGCTCGACGGCTTTGAGGTCCGAAATGCGGCGGTTGTCGCGGCCAGTCCGGCGCGCCCCAGAAGCCCCCACGAGAAACATGGAAAGAAGAATGCCAAAAATTCCGATGACCACAAGTAATTCAACTAAGGTAAATCCGCGACGCATGTAACTATTATAGCGGGATTTTGATTTATGGGACAGGAAATCTAAAACGAGCCCATCGGGGCTCGTTTTAGGAAACCATCTTCTTTCTGGCTAGAAACCAAGGCAGTAATGCCAGTTTGGGGATATTTCCGGAGTTGCACCACAGAGAGTATTCGGATTAGCGGGTGCCCATGTCCCCACAGGAACAGTGAGGTTATCGATGTCATCCTGTAATGCGATGTTATCATTCTCTAATACTCCCCGTAGAATATACCGCTGATTTCCACCAGCCGTTTCTACGTAATATGAGTACTGATATGGTGCAGTATCAATTGGATCATCCGGAATATTCTGCACAAGCGAAGCGGAAAGCCCCGCCCAGTTCGCAGGATTCGCTACACCACACGCCGCCGCTCCAGGATAATTACCACACTGATTGAAATACACCTCAAGCGCTGTCTGAACTTGACGCATATCGGCAACCCTTCGAGCATCTCGCGCCGCTTTTCGCGCTCCACCCAACGAAACAAGAAGTGCCGAGGCGAGAATGCCGATGATCGCGATCACGATCAAAAGCTCAATCAACGTAAAACCTTTTCTTAGATTTGTTTGCATATTGTATTTTCTGCGATGCTCATATGCGAATTCATGCTAATGATACTAATTGCGAACAGACATTCGCATAATTAGTATGCATTAGTATATTGGCATCGCATTTTATTTGCTCGACCTTTATCTGATTACCTGTATCAAATTATAGATCGGGAGAAGGATTGCCGCAAAGAGGAACCCCACAAGTATTCCAATAACTACCATGAGGATCGGCTGGATGAGTTCGATTAAATTCCCCACCAGGTTTTCCACTTCCCGACTGTAGAACTTGCCGATACGAACGAACATCTCATCAACTTTTCCGGTCTGCTCCCCTACCGTGATCATCTGGTTTACAATCGGCGGGAAAAACTTCTGGTGCCGTGCGAACGCCTGACTCATGAGTTCACCTCTACGTACCCCTTCTGCCACATCGTGGAGAATTTCACGATAGAGAGCGCTCCCCAGGGTGTGCCCACTGATTTCAATTGCCTGCGCAATTGGAATTCCGCCTTTGATTAACACGCTCGCGATATCGGAAAATCTTGCCACATAGAGTTTTTTGAAAAAATCTCCGAGCACGGGAATAGTAAGTGCCACCTGATTCACCACTGCTTTCCCCTCGGTGGTACGCACATAGTCGGCCACGATGAACCCCAGGATAATTACGAACACAATGACCGCGAACCACCAGTCGTTCAGGAATGTTCCGATGGTGAGGAATACTCGCGTAATGAGCGGCAGATCGAAATCTGCTTCTTCGAAGAGCGGTTTCACTTGCGGAAAGACGAGACCGATAAGTATTGCTCCCACCACAAATGAGAGCGT
>JBBTVP010000024.1:0-12169 GCA_038063175.1 Patescibacteria group bacterium | reverse complement strand
CTATGTGGCAATTCCAACCACTCGTACTATTCACACAGGTTCTTCTTCTTTGAACGTAACGGTGATCCCAATCGACGACTCATTAGTCGAACCTTCGGAAACCGTGATACTCACTCTATCTCCCGACGCTTCCTATATCATAGGGACTCCGAACGCAGGGACTGTGGACATCGCGAGTGATGATGTGTCTCCAGTGACCGATACCACTCCTCCTATTTTCAATTCGTTTACGGCAACCGCCGGCGATTCGGAAGTCACGGCGACTTATCAAGCAGCAGATCCGGGAACTGCCTCAAATCCTTTGACGTACAAAATACTTCGAGGAACGATTAGTAATGTGATGAATGGGTTAACTTCGGGAAGTTTTGATACCCTGCCCGCAAATGTTTTTCTTGTTCGTACAGAAGTTCTCCAATCAGGAGCATCAGGTGCGACGCTCGATATCGTGAACAACGACCAGACTTACTACTACCGGGTTCGCGTGTGTGATAGCGCGTCTACGCCGAATTGTACGCTTTCGTCTGTGGTTTCTGCTGCTCCGGTGAGCCCGGCGCTTCAGGTTACACTTGATACAACAGTTGAAACGGTATTCGATTACGTGACTGATCGATGTGACGATGGGGATATTCCTGATTCCCCGGTGCGTGTATTTCGTGACGAACGCGACAAGATTGTTTTTTCTACCGCGAATTCTCCCAAGGCATACTTCATGTTTGGTGATAATTTCAACTCACTTGCAAAATTGTGCGCTCCCACATTTATCGAAACAGGCAGTCAAAATCCTTCAACATTCACGAATAATGAATGGATTTGGTCCATGTACACTGAAAACGGGAAGGATGTCTACGCACTCCTTCATAATGAGTTCCACGATGCGGATCCCGCTCACGATCCTCCCTGTTATGCTAATGTTCCAAATCCGGGAAATCCTTGCGCCTACGATTCGATTACCTCTGTGATGTCTACTGACGGGGGAAAACACTTTGCCCAGTTGCCGTCGCCGTCACACCTTGTCGCTGCAGTAAATCTCTTATGGGATCATACCCCGGTTGATCAAACCGGCAATGCTCCGTTCTACGGCTATCTTACCCCGACGAATATCATTAAAAGGATCGAAAATGGCCAGGCGTACTATTATGCGGCATTCACTGCAAAGCGAATTCGCGGAAGAAGTCTTATAGAACCTGGAACGTGCCTCATGCGCACTACGAACCTTGCGAGTCCCGCGAGTTGGCGAGCATGGGATGGACAATCATTTTCGATCGAAATGGGGAGTCCATATGTCAACATCGAATCCACACCGTGTGAATTTGTTGGGCTTGGAAATATCCGCGCTATGAGCGCGAGTCTCACGTTCAATACATATCTCAATAAATACGTTCTTGTTGATTTCGGTAACTATAAAAATTTGGTTACTGGTCAAAATGAATGCAATACATGGTATACCCTTTCAAAGGATCTCATCCATTGGGATAAGCCGAGGAAAATTAAAAGCATCCCTACCTGCGATTTCGTCAGTAATTACGTAAACGGCGAAGCATATCCGACGCTCGTTGACCATTCGGACACGAGCAGGAATTATGAGTTTACTGGTCGGGATCCATACCTTTACTACGTAAAATTTGGACCTGATGCAAATGCAGGAAATAATCGAAAAGTGGACCGCATGCAGCTACACTTCACTCTCCAATAGAATCCGTAAGAGATGACTTCCCAGATCGTCGTTCATATATATGAAACCCGATCTACGCCGCAGCGGCACTATCCCGTCCGATTTTTGCCAGCGTCACGAAAAACTGGTACCGTTGTTTCATTCTATGAACGAACGAGAGAACATTGATTTTCGGGGGCTTGTCCGGAAGGCAAAGGATGGTGACGGCGAGGCCTTTGGAATGCTTTATGAACAGTATTTTACTCCTGTGTACCGGTATATTTATTTTCGGGTACGCCGCAAGGAAGAAGCTGAAGATTTGACGCAAACGGTGTTCGTAAAAGCGTTCGAAGCAATGCCTCGGTTCAGGGATATCGGAAAAGACCCTCTCGCGTTTTTCTTTACGGTTGCGCGGAACACCGTTATCAATCACTGGAGGAAAAAGCACGATGTGTTGCCCGACGACCCAGATGCCACCTTTCGCTCTGTTCCTGACTCTGGTCCAGGACCTGAACGATCGGCAGAAACAAACGAGCGGCTCCGGCTGGTGTGGGGAGCAATGAGTGAGCTTACCAAAGAACAGCGGGAGGTCATTACGCTTCGGTTTGTAAATGAGCTTTCTAACCGGGAGATTGCGGCGATGCTTGGGAAGACCGAAGAGGCGATCCGACAACTCCAGGCACGGGGACTGAAATCGATCCGCAAGCAATCAACTATCTATGAAGCGTAAAAATTTGATGCGCACAGAAATTCCAGTTGAGGAATTAATTTCTCTTCTCGACAGCGGTCTTGCGACCCATGAGGTTGTCGAGCGTTTTTCAGATGAAAAGAAGGAAGGCGTACGACACCACCTCGATCTCTTCCGTGATCTGAAGGGAGCAGGAGAATCCGTGCGCCCGCCGATGAATCTTTTAAAAGACGTACTTTCAAAAATTTCCATTCTCGAAGAATCGGTGCCGGCAATGCCGCGGGCGATCGGAAAAGAGCCAGTTACAAATTTTGTCCGGCAATTTTCCTGGCAGAGACTTCTCCTTCCAGCAGGTGCGATCGCAATTCTTGCTATCACTGTTTTTAACGTGAACGATGAAAGGGGACTTGTATCCGAAAATACCGGCGGGGAGGAATTTATGGCGCTTACAACCGGAATTCCGGAGACCGCACTCCTTTTACTTCCTTCTGCTGGAACCGATGCGGCGGTGAAGAGCGTCTCGGAAGACTTGACGGATCTTTTCGACGAGGCGGCGATTGAACGAGAAGCCGCGCGGGCGGATGCAGATTTTGCGGCGGCAGACGCATTTTTTGCGAGCGATGATGAGGTCCAGGCAGCGCTTGCGGAGTTCTAGGGTACTAGTGACAAAAGAAGAATCATCGTATACAATCAGAACCATGAAAAAAACATTACGAACAAAGTTAGTAATAGTGCCGGTAGCACTCCTTGCGTGTGTGGCGGTATTTGCTACTGCTCACGCGAAAGAAGTAGATAGAGTTTCTGCAAAAGAAGCGATAAAAACTCAGGTAAAAAACATCGGGACAAAGCGCATTATGTCTCGGGAGCCGATTTTAAAGGCGATTGATGCGATTGAGCGGAGAGATGCGACGGTTTCTGGGAACGTTGATCTTAAAGAAAAGGCGAAATTTATCGAACTTCGGGAAAAAGCCACCGCCGCGGCATCCGAAACAGAACTCCGCGCGATTGCAGATGAGGTGCAAGCTGGTGGAGTGGCTTGGGAGGGGATTGTATTGAAGCATCTCGATCGGATTCAAAACGGTTCTTATCAGAACACCATGGTTCGGGCGGAACGGATGAGGCAATATCTTGAAGGAATGGGCGAAAGTTCACGTGTTCACGCACTTCTTGGCGAGGCATATCGCCATCTTTCGATCGCGGAAGCACGCATGGAACGAGCGCGCCGGATTCTTAAGGAACATGACCCCGACCTTCAGAAAATAAAAGCATCTGTCCGACCGTATCTTAAGGACATCATTGCCGAGGTGAAGAGTGCGAATTATATGCTCCTCGAGATCGCGAGGATCATGAATCAGTCTTAATTTTTTGATTCTTTGCGCGTGCTTTCCACGGCAAATGGAGAGCGCGCTTTAGATGCAATCCAAAAATTCGCTATAATAAACCAATGTCGAAGTTAGTGACGTGGGCTCTCGTTGCCGCAGTGGTCTTCGTCGGAGGACTTGCGATTTTCAGTCAGTCGGGCACCGGAGCTCGTACGGTTCGCATTGGTGTCATCTTGCCCATGACGGGAGATGCGTCTTCCTACGGCACATCAGAATATCGTGCGCTCCAGGTTGCCGCGGATGCCATCAATAGCACGGGTGGTATTGATGGAAAAGCAGTGGAATTTGTCCTTGAGGATGGCAAGTGCGATCCGCAAACCGCGGGAAGCGCTGCACAAAAACTCGTCTCGATTGATAAAGTAAAAATAATCATCGGCGGCGCATGCTCCGGGGAAACGCTTGCGGCGGCAGCGGTTACCGAACCGGCGAAGATACTTCTTATCTCGCCGTCCGCATCGAGTCCAAAGATTACCAACGCGGGAGATTTTGTATTCCGGACATATCCGTCAGACGTACTCGCGGGAAAAATTGCTGCGGTGTATGCCTGGGGAGAGCTTGATTCCCGGAAAGCAGCGCTCATGACCGAACAGACTGATTACGCCGACGGGCTCCGTGGAATTTTCCGCGCGGCGTTTGAGGCAAATGGCGGAACTGTGGTTGCCGATGAGACGTATGAGACTGGTTCCAGCGATGTGAGTATTCAGATTGAACAGATTAAAAAAGCGAAACCGGATATCATCTACTTTGTTCCACAGACGGTGAATTCCGGCATTGCGCTCATCACTAGTTTCAAAGACGCGGGTATCAAAACAAAACTACTCACTGCGGAAATTCTTCTCGATCGGCAGGCGGTTGCCGAGCACGCAGAGATTTTAGAAGGAGTAATCGGTGTTGAAGCAGCGGTTGATTGGGAAGGGAATGTGGAGGCAAAAAAACTTCAGGAAGCTCACCGTGCCATGTTCAATGGCGCGGATCCCGGACTGTTTGCCGCGCATGCCTATGACGCGATGCGGCTTATCGATGAAGCGCTCTCTGCTACCGGCATTGATCCGATTGATACCGAAAAAGTGCGCGACTGGCTCTCTGGGGTAGAGGATTGGTATGGGGCAGGAGG
This sequence comes from Patescibacteria group bacterium, assembly GCA_038063175.1. GTDB lineage: Bacteria > Patescibacteriota > Minisyncoccia > UBA6257 > 1-14-0-10-40-38 > JBBTVP01. Next base: position 7,334 of record JBBTVP010000024.1, on the reverse strand, counting down.
ATCGATCACCATAGACACGAACGGAGATCCGGTTATGGGAGAGGGAATACGACGCATCAAAGACGGAAGTGTGGTGAATTTGGGGACGTATATTCCGTAGCTTACGCTTTTGCGGCAACTACTGCGATCACGTGTTGTGCGCCTCCGCTGCGCAGTGCAGACACTGCGGCGCCGACCGTGGCGCCCGAGGTAAATACGTCGTCAAGGAGAATAATATGTTTCGGCATCCGTGCGCCGGGTTTCACCGAAAAACTTCCGGCCATGTTTGTAAGCCGTGCCTCGCGCGTGAGTTCCGCTTGTGACGGGGTATTTCGTATACGGAGCAGAGTATCTTTTGGCGCGATCTTCATTCCTGTCATCTCCGAGAGAAATTCCGTAATGACTGCAGATTGGTTAAATCCCCGTTCCCGTTCGCGCGCTGGATGGAGTGGCATGGGAAGGAGCGCATAGTCCGAAAGATCGAATCCTACGTTCTTAAGGTGCGCTGCGATGAGTGCGGCGAGTGGCCGACCGTACGCCGTGCGGCGACTGTATTTAAGTTCGCGGATGAGCCCTTTCACGATATCGTTTTCATAATTCGATGCCGCGGCAAGGCGGTAGGAAGCGCTCACGTGGCAGGTCTTTACCCCTTCCGCAAAACGCGCGCCGCAGACGGGGCACGTGAACGCGGTTTTTACCTCGGCTGCTTCAAGGCACGCGAGGCAAATGCCGAGATCTTTCGCGTCTTTCCCGAGTGGATTCCGGCATGCCGCGCAAATCTCGGGGAAGAAGATGTCGAGCAGTATTTCTTTCGCTTTCTTTATGGTTGGGGACACGGTTTTCGTGAGATGTCTGTGGTATACTTTAGCAAAATCACTCACGCTATTCTAGAAACCTATGTCGTTCTTCGGTTCCATTATGGGAGGCCCCCAATCGTTCCTCGGCGTTGATCTCGGGACGGCTTCTATCAAGATTGCGGAAATTCGAAAAAACGGGGAGCAAATACGCCTCGAGAACTACGGCATACTCGAATCGCTCGATTATCTCGAACGTTTCAACGAGGTGATTCAAGCGAGCAGTATGAAGCTTTCTGAAACGCACGCGGCGACCTATCTGAAAATTCTTTTAAACCGAGTCGGGGTGAGATCGAAAACAGTGGTTGCTTCAATTCCGGCGTTCAATGTATTTTCGACTCTTGTCGAAGCGCCGCACATGTCTTTGAGCGAGACGAAAAATTTCATTGAACTCCAGGCGAAGCAATACGTTCCGATGCCGCTCTCGGAGGTTGCATTCGACTGGGTAAAAGTCGGAGAGCGTGTGGGTAAAGATGGAGGATCCACGCAGCAGCTTCTTCTCATCTCTATCCCAAAAGAGCATGTAGAAAAGTACCAGAAGCTTTTTAAAGTCGTAGGACTTGAACTTAAAGAAATAGAACTCGAAGGTATGGCACTCGCCCGATCACTTACGACAGGCGTGAATGAAGTATCACTCGTAGTAGACATCGGGAGCAGATCCACGAGTCTCGCAATCGCCGAGGGAGGATTCCTGAAATTCAGCGGACAGACCGATTTTTCTGGCGGATCACTCACGCAATCGATTGCGAGCGGTCTCGGTATCAGCCAGCGGAGAGCGGAAGACTTAAAGCGGCAGCGCGGACTCATGGGTTTCGGAGGAACGCGCGAGTTATCCACACTCATCGAACCGATGCTCGATGTTATACTGAACGAAGCGAAACGGGTAGTCGGGAGTTTTGAGTCGAGTTATCAGTCAAAGGTGCAAGCGATTATTCTTGCGGGCGGAGGCGCAAATCTCCTTGGCATTGAGGAATACGTCTCAAGAGTAATGGGGCTTCCCGTGAAAAAAGGAAATCCGTTTCGTGGCATAGGATATTCCCCGTCTATTGAACCGCTCCTCAAAGACACGGGGCCGCTGCTTTCAGTGGCGATTGGTCTCGGCATCAAGGGCTACCTTTAAGAATTTTAAATAATGGAAACTGCGTTCAACCGATCTCCGCAGAATCGAATACAGTCTGAGAAGGCAGTGGAGAATAGCGGAGCATGGCGGCTCATGTCCTTCATGCTCTTTGTATTTGTTGTCTTCTTGTTGAGTTATGCGGGACTTTCCTTTGGGTACAGTAAGTTTCTTGAGGCGCAAACTGAAAAAGTAAAAGCAGAAATTAGTTCACTTGCTGATCTCGTTTCAAAAGATGAACAAAACGCGTTCCTGAAATTTCAGTTTCAGCTCATCAATCTGAAAGATCTCCTTGCAAGTCACAAAACGACTTCGAAGTTTTTTTCGCTTATCGAGGCAAACACAAACCGAAATGTGCAGTATCGCAATCTCGATATCAATACGCACGATGGCCGGATGACGCTTCGGGGGGTCGCGCCCTCTTACGCAATACTCGCGGAACAGCTCGCGGCCTATGATCGGATGACGGAGCTTGAAAGCTACCACGTAACCAACTCACAGGTAGCCGAAAACGGATTTGTGAATTTCAATGCAACGCTTTTATTTAAACCAACGGTGTTTTTGTCTCCATGAAAGCTGCAACGACACGACTCATAAGTCTCCTCGCATCGCTCGGCATTCTTGCCGCAAGTATTTTTGTATATACGCTTCTTTTACAGCCAGCGTATCGCCACGTGAATGAGCTTCGCGGCGATCTCGCTTCGTACCGTAGCGCGCTCGAAGATCAGAAAAAAATTACCGAGCAAGTAAAGAATCTTCTCGCCGAATACCAAAGTCTTTCCAGTCTTCGGGATACGATCGCGCGTGCGGTTCCGGGAAAAGAGGATTATCCCGGATTCGTGAGTCAAATCTCGGGACTTGCAAACGCGGCACAGATCCGACTTGAGTCAGTGGTAATGAACCCGCTCTCTCAAAATGCTTCAGGAGGAACCGTGGCGTCTGATTTCCCTCCGCCCGGAGTTCTCCAGGTTACCGTTTCGGCAACCGGACCCTACCAAGGGATGAAGGATTTTCTTGCTTCGATTGAACGGAATATTCGTATGATGGATCTCGTGAGTCTCGGCATTAGTCCTCCCGCGGGTGCAAATCAAAACCTTTCGTTTATAATAATTCTGAACGCCTATTATCAGCCGCTCTAAAAATCATGGCAATTGTTTTTCAACCGCAAAAGAAGCAAGTAAATTGGGTGAAGATTCTTTTCATTGTCTTCAGTATTGCATTCGTTATTTTTAGTGCATATTTTCTTTTCTTTGCTGCTTCACCCCGGATCGACGTAGTGCTTCCTGAACCGCTCCGACGGGCGAGCCAAATTTCGAAATTGAATTTCATTGATCCATCGGATGTTATTGACAGCCAAACATTCCGGCGTCTCCAGACTTTTTTTCCGGCTCCCGGGGTTGGCGTTCTCGGCCGTACGAATCCATTCGCTTCGTTTTGAATAATTAAATGAGATGAATCCCATTAGAAGTAGCCATTCGTCTTGGTATAAATATTTACTCTACTGTTTCCTCGTATCGCCATGAAAAATATCTATTGTAACACCACGGATGCGCTGAAGCGCATCCTACTTCTAACGGAATGAAAAATCAGGACATTCTGAAAGCCCTCATTGATGCCCGCCTCTTAGGCGAGGCGGAAGCCGCAAAACTTTCCCGGGAAGCGGAATCCTTGAAACGTGGCGTAGAGGATATTATCTATTCGCGGAATATTATCCCACAGGAAGAGGTCGCAAAAGTGAAGAGCGCGGCGTTAAAGATTCCATATCGGAAAATTGATCCGGAGACGGTACGAGAAGATGTGCTTGGTCTTATCCCTGGTGAAACTGCGCGGGCGTACCAGGTGGTTCCGATCTCCCGAAGCAAAGATCTTTTAGTGGTGGGAATGGTACACCCCGATGATCCAAACGCCCAGGCGGCGCTTAAATTCGTCGCAAAACAGGGAAAAATCAACCTCGGTGTTTATCTCGTGACCCCGGGCGATGTTGATCTCGTATTGAAACGTTTCTCTCCCTTTTCCCAGGAGATACAATCCGCTCTTCAGTCGCTCAACGTGAAACCGGGGGATGGGCTTGCTTCTTTTCAGAAAATCACCCGGCTCGAAGAGGGGATTTCAAAAGCGGCGACCGATGCCCCGATTATCCGGATCGTATCATCTCTCCTTCGAGAGGCGGTGAATCTTGAGGCGTCGGATATCCACGTCGAACCGCAGCGGACGAGGACGAGGATCCGTTTCCGGATTGGAGGACAGCTTGAAGAATTTTTGTCACTTCCCGCGGAGCTTGCCCAGTCAATCATCGCGCGCATCAAGGTGCTCTCAAACCTGAAACTCGATGAAACGAGAGTTCCACAGGACGGGCGTTTTCGCACACTCATTTTTGAAAAAGAAATAGACTTCCGTGTTTCAACATTTCCGACTCCGAACGGAGAAAAAGCTGCGCTCCGGGTGCTCGACCCATCGGTGGGGCTGAAAAGTCTTGATGAAATCGGCGTGGTCGGACGGAACGCGGATCTTTTGCGTGCGGGTATCACGAAACCGTTCGGAATGATTCTCTTAACTGGTCCCACCGGGTCTGGCAAGACGACGACGCTTTACGCGCTTATGCGTATTCTCAATCAGGAAGAAGTAAATGTAATTTCTCTCGAGGATCCAGTCGAATATACGATCGACGGCGTAAATCAATCGCAAGTGCGTCCTGAAATTGGCTATGACTTCGCTTCAGGGCTTCGGCAGATTCTCCGACAAGACCCCGATACTATTATGGTGGGCGAAATTCGCGACACCGAAACCGCCGGTCTCGCGGTTCATGCGGCATTGACCGGGCATATCGTGCTTTCAACTCTCCATACGAATAACGCGATAGGAGTCATCCCGCGGCTCATCGACATGGGCGTTCAGGAATTTCTCATTGCATCAGCATTAAATCTTATGGCGGGCCAACGGCTTATCTCGCGCCTCTGTGAGCGTTGTCGGAAGCCGGAGCCCGCTCCCGGCACGGTCACTGAAATCATCAAGCGGGAACTTACAAAACTGCCTTCCGAAGTCGCATCTAAATACCGCGAGCCCTATCAAATCTTTAAAGCGCCCGGCTGCACATTTTGCAAAGGGAAGGGGACTGTAGGCCGGATTGCGATTTTCGAGGTGTTTCAAATGACGTCGGAACTCGCAAGCATCATGGCGGCACCTGACTTCACTGAAGCGAAAATTTCGGCAGAAGCGAAGCGGCAAGGGATGGTCAATCTCCGAGCGGACGGTATTCTAAAAGCGCTCGAGGGAATCATTTCAATTGAAGAGGTCATAAGGGAGACAGAGGAACTGTGATATAATCAATCGTAGAGAGTGAAAAGTGACAAGTCGAACTGCGCATCTTTCATTTACCATGTCGCATTAACCTTTTAACTCAACACATGGACGACTACAAAAATAAACTCGAAGAGCTCATGCTCATGGTCGTGAAGCAGAATGCTTCTGACCTCCACATCGGAGTAGGAAAAAAACCATCGCTTCGGATCGATGGAGCCCTCGTGCCGATCGAACGGGAGAATATCCTCACCCCAGAGACGGCGGAGGGGCTTGTCATTGCCATGATGACGCCCGAGCAGAAAACGGAATTTATCGAAAAGAAGGAAATCGACTTTTCATACTCACTCGAAGGTAAAGCCCGGTTCCGGGTGAACGCTTACCATCAACGTACGTTTAAAGCAGCCGCACTCCGGGCAATTCCGAGCAATATTCGAAGTATTGATCAGTTGAATCTCCCGCCGATCATCCGCGATTTCACGAAACTTTCCCAAGGATTTATTCTCGTAGTGGGTCCCGCAGGTCATGGAAAATCGACGACGCTCGCGGCTTTAGTAGATGACATCAACCGGAAGAGAACCGAGCACATCATCACTATTGAAGACCCTGTCGAATATCTCTTTCTGCAGGATCGTTCGATCATTTCCCAGCGCGAAGTTCGGTCCGATACCCCCACGTTTCACAAAGCGCTCCGTTCGCTCCTCCGGCAGGATCCTGACGTGATCATGATCGGTGAGATGCGCGACCCTGAATCAATCTCAACCGCGATGACCGCAGCTGAAACCGGCCACCTCGTGTTTTCGACGCTCCATACGAATTCTGCGGCGCAGACCATTGACCGCATTATCGACAGCTTCCCGTCTGACCAGCAGGGGCAGGTGACGAGTCAGCTCGCAGCAACGCTTGTGGCGATTGTCTCCGAACGGCTCGTCCCACGGGTAGGAGGTGGGCGCGTTCCCGCATGCGAAATCATGATTGTGAACTCTGCAATCAGGAACCTCATCCGGGAGCGAAAGGCCTACCAGATAGATCTGGTAATCGAAACTTCGCTCCAGGAGGGAATGACAACCCTGAACCGGTCGCTCGCGGTACTCGCGAAGCGGAAAGAAATTACCGTGGAAAATGCCCAGCTTTACTCCCTTAATCCGTCGGAGTTGCGGATACTTTTGGACAGGATATGAGAGAAACAAGCCAATAGCCACTAGCGACTAGCCACTAGGAAGGGAACCCGCGATTCATTCTCTCACTAGTGGCCAGTGGCTAACTAATAGTCGCTTCTTATGAAATTCCGGTACAGCGCTCGAACGAAAGATGGAGAACTCCAGGTTGGGTATGTAGAAGCAATCACGAAGGATTCCGCAGCCGAAATCCTCTCTGGTCACGAGCTCTACATTTTAAGCATTGAGATGCTCGAAGCGCCTCGGTGGTACCACGCGATCCTCTTTTTTTTCAAGCGGGTTAAGCGGAAAGATCTTGTTATCTTCACTCGGCAGTTTGCAACGATGCTCGAGGCGAAGATTTCGATCCATGATTCTCTGAATGCGCTCTACTATCAGACCGCAAATCCGAGTCTCCGCGAGGCAATTTTCCAGATCGCTTCTGATCTTGACGCGGGCATTTCACTTTCCCAGGCACTTGCGAAGCAAAGCGATATTTTCTACGAATTTTATGTCCATCTCATTCAGTCAGCCGAGGTAACCGGGCAAGTCGAGGAGGCAATGGGATTCCTTGCCGACCACCTCGAGAAGGAGATGGTGCTTATGAGTAAGGTAAAGAACGCGTTCATCTATCCGGTGTTCGTGGTGACGCTTTCATTTGTGGTGGGGGCAATACTCATCGGCCTTGTCTTTCCGCAAGTGAAACCGCTCTTCGAAGAAGCAGATTTCGATCTGCCGCTTATCACACGGATATTTCTTACTATCGGAACATTTCTGAACGACTGGTGGTTCGCGGTCATTGTTTTTGTCATTATCCTGGGGTTCATCGTGGCCGACTATGTTCGTACCGCTGAAGGGAAAGCAGTGGTAAATCAGGTGGCGCTTACCATTCCCGTGATCGGAGATTTTTTCAAAAAACTCTATGTGGCA
>JBBTVP010000023.1:0-5318 GCA_038063175.1 Patescibacteria group bacterium | reverse complement strand
AGAAATTTATGGACGAGCGAAACGTCGTCATAAACCCCGAGTTTATCGAGAAACGAATTGTGCACTTCGGGGAACGCTATGCAGGTACTATTGATGCCCTCGCGCTCATTGATGGTAAAATCGGCGTTTTAGACATCAAAACATCGCAAGCGGTGTATCGTGACTACAATCTCCAGACTGCTGCCTACATGGAACCACTTGAACGCGACGTAAAAAACTTGGAAACTCGTTGGATTTTCCGGATTGATCAAAACCAGGTATGCCTACGGTGCGGAACAACACTTCGCACAAAAGGCGGCCGGGAAAAAATTAAAATCCCCTTTCCACGAAAGGGACCGGTGTGCAAAGAAGAACATGCGTGGTCAGAACCACGTGGTGTCATTGAACTTAAAGAATTCCCGTTTTGGAAAGAAGATTATGCCGCCTTTTTAGCGGCGAAAGGCCTCTGGGAATGGGAGAACGAATTTTGGTTGAAGCGAATTGGTTACGCAAAATTTTAAAAAAAGTGGGCGGGGCAAGTTTCGGGAAAACGCATGAATGGAGTAAACCACTGCGTCACTCACCTAGCTTGTCCCGCCCGGAGGAGAGAGATCGGGTCTTGGCGACCCTATTTGCCGCCCGCGTCGACAGGCGACCACTACTTGAATAGTAGCAGATATCTTTCGCCTGTCAAGAGATGTCAGACAGACTGTGAAAGGATACGGTTACGCGCGGAGTCGCGCGAGGATGTCCTGCTCAACCGTGTGCCGATCAGCTCCATACTTCAGATGCGCAAGCGCTTTTGCCTTTGAACCGAAATCCGCATTCCCCCGCTCCCCTTTCTTCATTCGGATATTGAACGGCTTTGTGACCGATCCGTTTATGAGAAGTCGCGCGTGGGCATTGAAGTTATCGATGTTTAAAAGATCGTTTTTTGAAAACACGGGTTCAAACTGCTTCCCAAGCACTTCAATATCGTCGACGCCTACCCTAAAGGCAATAATCGAACCCACGTTTCCAAAAACCGCATCGCGCACTTTTTCGGTGAGCTGTGCGGTAAATTGGTGCGCGACCGTGAGATTCAACCGGTACTTCCGAGCTTCCGAGAGAATAGTGGCGATTGAATCGGTGGTGAAATTCTGGAACTCGTCGATATAAAGATTGAAATCGTGCCTTGATTCGATCGTGGTATCAACACGGGAGAGCGCTGCCATAAGGATTTTACCCACGATCACCATACCAAGAAGATTTGCATTGATGTCCCCTATCTTACCCTTTGAGAGATTCACAAGAAGAATTTTTCCGCTATCCATCACCTCTCTGAAATTAAAGGCCGAGTGCGGTTGGCCGATAATGGGGCGGACGTAATCATTCGCAATAAAGTTATTGAATTTTGACGTGATGTAGGGCGCCATATTCCCAAGCGAATGCTCACCGGTCGCTTTCGTCGCTTCCTTCTGCCAAAAATCAATCACTACAGGATTCGTAATGCGCGCAAGTTTTCGATTCCGGAATTCAGGATCAGTAAATACCCGTGGGATTTCCATAAGGGTTGCGGGTTCGTTCACCATGTCTTCCATAAGGAGTAAGACGGCGTTTTTCGTGTACTGCTCGAACATCGGCCCGCCCACCGTTTTCATGTCATAGAGCTTGTCTAAGATACTAAAGAGCTCGTTCACAATGAATGTTTTTTCTTCGGGTTTTTCTGGATCGAACTCGAGCATATTCATGCCGATCGGCCGTTCCCGTGCTCCTGGATCGAACACGATAAGGTCCTCTACCCGCTCGCGGGGGATCATTTCCACGATGGTTTCCACAAGATCGCCGTGCGGATCGATAACGGCAATCCCCTTTCCTTTGCGGATATCGTCGATTGCCATATTGGTGAGGAGCGTGGATTTACCAGTACCGGTTTGTCCGATGACATAGACATGGCGCCGTCGATCTTCGTCCGTAAGAAAAATCGGTTTCACTTCTCCCCGGAACGGACTCTCTCCTACGAGCACTCCGGTCGATGGAAGCGCAGTCGGCGGCGGAGCTTCTTTTGCCTTGAGCCATTTTACTTTCGGAACATTCGTGGTCTTTGCGGGTAGATGGAAAATGCTCGCAATTTCCTCGGAATTCAAAAGCATCGCGGCGCTCGGATCAAACTCCCGCATCGCGTAGCGAAACATAAATTTTTTAAGATTTCGCGGCTTTACGGCGCGGAACTCATTCCGCATCGGAGCTGAAAATTGGCCGAATGAACCTGCTAAGTTATTTAAGAGGGCATCGGCCTGGAACGGAGAAACTGCGCCGGAAATGAGGCGGACGTTTACTTCAAAGAGCGGCTTTGCGATTTTCTGCGATACTGCTTTTATCGCCTCGTCGTCAATCACAAGCGGGGCTCTATTTTCAGCACGGGTTTCATACTCATTGGTTTTCAGCGCCTCCCGAGCTGTTTTGATTAGCGAATTATGCATCACTTCGGAAAGGCGTTTCCCTTTCTTTAGCTCATAGATGGCCTTTGATGCCTTATCCTTCGCTGCGCGTGGAGCGGGTTGTACGACGACCTGGATTGCAATACCCTCTCCTACAAGCCCCACGCTTGAGAGATTCGAAAGTATTGGCGCGAATGTATCGAGTTCAGCTTCTGCGTACGTTCTAATCGGAAGTATCTCGCTGTGTTTTAGATAAAGATTCGCACCGGCAGCCGCCCCGTTTGCCTGAAAAACCGTATATTCATGGGCAGGTTCCACGTGCGCTTCCGGCCAAAGTCCATGGATTTGGTTTGCGGCAAAGGTCACCGCCTGTTCAGGAACCGAAAGATAAAAGACAATATCTTCACCGACATTTGCAACTGCTGCCTCAAGCACAAAAGGAATATTGAGATTCCCGAGTACCCCTAAAAGTTGGGCTGAACGGTTTATTTCTTTCAGGATATCTTGCTTCTCCCCTTCTTCATTTCGTTCTTGTGGCAGATGGATCGCGAGTGGCCGAAGTCCAAAAAGCGCCCCGATATGGCGTCTCGAGTTCATCATGCGAAACACAATAACCACGGCGGAAAACACAATTCCAAAACCCACAATTGCCCCAACCGCAATTTCCATCGTTCGTTATTTTAGTATTCCCCGCTCCTTGAACCTCTGGTAGAGACGCTCGGTAACCGCGTCGTGAAAAAGTTTCATTGTGAACGGATCCTCTTTTCTTACCGCGGGAATTACTGCGGTGAGACCTTTGTGCCATGCCGCATCGAGCAATTCCTCGGCCCGAAGTCGTGCTTCCGGTGGAATGTTGGCGGCATAATCCGGAAGCGGACTATTCGATCTCTCCGCCTCAACACCAGTTGTGTTACGTTGTCCCGGTTCATCGGCACGCCGAACAAGTTCTGGTCCGTATACTTTTTCGCGGATACTCTCCTTGAGCGCTTCGGCAGTCACCGTACCGCCGGCACGTTCCTTTGCCGCCTCCGTAAGTTCGGCGATATCTCGCTCAAGCGCTTCATGTTCAAGTCCTTCTGCCATAGGAATGATTATACCACATGAGACATGAACTAACTGTGCCGGATCACCATCACATCACCATCTTCTACTACATATTCTCTTCCTTCTTGGCGTATCTTCCCCTTTGCGCGCGCATCGCTCCACCCTCCTTCGAGAAGAAGCTTATCCCACGCGATTACTTCCGCCCGGATAAATTTCTTTTCAAAATCGCTGTGAATTGCTCCGGCTGCCTCTGGTGCTTTCGCACCTTTTACAATAGTCCACGCACGTGTTTCGTCTTCCCCGGTAGTAAAGAAACTTATGAGATCAAGCGTTTTGTATGCGGCTTGGATCAATGTTCCTAAATCCATACCGCCTTCGAGATCGGCAACAATGTAGCTTGATCCCAACGCCGCAATTTTTGCCGTAAGAGTTTCGGGAACATGTTGAATATTGCCGTTCAAAAGATAAATCTGTTTTTTCGAGGTTAAAAGCTGCATTTCTTTCATAATCGGCTCGCGGGCAAATTCAATCGTAAGCGAACCTCGCTCGAGAAGCGATTTAACTTTTCGCACGGTATCGAGACTTTTCACCGCTTCCTTGTTTCCCGTTTTAGCTTCTCCTTCCAGTTTTTTCAGGCGACCATCGACAGTTTCAAGATCTTTGAGCGCCAGTTCTGCATTGATAATCTCGAGGTCTCGGATCGGATCAACCGAATTCTCAACATGGATAATTTCCTCGGATGGAAAGCACCGGAGTACCTGCACGATCGCCTGCACTTCGCGGATGTGTGATAAAAATTTATTCCCAAGCCCTTCACCCTGGTATGCACCCCGCACGAGTCCGGCAATATCGTAAAACTCGACTACCGCTGGAATTTTCTTCTTGGATTTCGAAAGTGTATTGAGTTTCTCTAACCGTTCGTCGGGAACCGCGACGACTCCCACGTTTGGATCGATCGTGCAAAAGGGATAGTTCGCAATCTGCACTTCGTTTTTTGTAAGCAGCTTAAAAAGCGTCGATTTGCCGACGTTCGGAAGCCCCACGATGCCGATGGATAGGTTACGAGTCATACGAATTCGAGTTTACATTGCGGGTGGCAGATTGCAAATTGATTAATGTTCGATAAAATGGGCAGAAAGTTAGAAAAGGTGAGAAAAAGTTAGTTTTTACCTCATAAGGTAATGATATGGAAACAGAGAAACAAAAAGCGTTTGCAAAATTCTGGAATGAAATTCCTGAAAGGCGGCGGAAGGTGCTTGTTGAGCGTGCTTATATGGCATTTCGAAATGTCCGGAATAAGCAGATAGAAATACTGCGAGAGTTGAAACGATCAAAGAATTTCACCAAAAATGGCCGTTTTACCTATTTCTTCGTGGTTGTCGAGAGTTTCTGGCGTGATGCTGATTTTGCTCTTGCACTCGGGAAGAAAAATCACAGCCACTACGCCACATATCCAGTACGAACGATGATGGAAAAACTATTGAAAATTCTTTGGTTTACAAAACAAACACCAGAGATACAAGATACGATCATCAAAAAGGAACTTCTTTATGGATGTTACTTATTCCATAAAATGGAGCAGGAAGCGGGGCGAACAGGCGAAGAATTTGAAAAACGCTATGGAGAGATAAATCACCATTTTAATGGCGAAGTCTTGCCACCGATAAATTCCGTGAAGGCGGACGTATTTAAAATTTTTGAATCGTATAAAATTCTCTGCCAGAAAAGCGGCCTAATAGATGCGACAACTTTATATAATTCGTACCGTCATCTATCGGGACTCCCCCACGGTGATATCCTATCCATTTTTCGTATTGGGGATGAGGAACGAGAAGAATATCGTCGTGTGATGATGCTTGCCGTAAGATTCTCTAT
>JBBTVP010000022.1:0-16930 GCA_038063175.1 Patescibacteria group bacterium | reverse complement strand
CGAGCGCCACGTTCCGACCATGCAGCGCATGATCTGCGGCGACATGCACGACAATCGGAAAGGCGACATGCGGAAGCGCATCGCGAACGCAATTCCGATGGGAATTATCCCGAGCCGTGCACGGCGAGTACTCCTCGCGTGCGAACGGAAGCTCGTGGTTTGTCCCTCCACCGCACCGCTCTGGTGGCGCGGCTACGGACTCCTCACGGTGAAAACGAATCCGTGGATCACACTCACCGATCCGCACCTCCTCTCGATCCCGGAAAATCGGAGAGTGGCTCCCACCGCAAGCGCACTCACGTGCCTGTGGTGGTGTGTGAAGCCAAAGCCGTGAAATCACGGCTAGCAAACGCCCCTGCGACGACAAGTCGTGGGGGCAATCTTTTTTAAAGCTCGACCCTAATCATTTCTGCTATAATTGGTTTTACTATGGAATGGCTTCGCCTGACGGTACTTCCCGCGCTCCCTGCTCCATTTCTCCTTCCCCTCCTCGGAGCAATCATCGGAGGAGAAGAGACTATTCTTATTATCTCCATGCTTTCCGCAGAACATGTGATTGGTTTTAAGACCGTTCTTTTTTTTAGCTTCCTTGGAACCCTTATTTCTGACACACTTTGGTTCTACGCAGGAGATCTTGTAGTCAAACTTGAACGATGGCGAATTTTTTCAAAAAAATTCGAGGAGGTCGCTGAAATTATCCGCAAGATATCGGGTAAGAGCCATTTCCGAGCGCTCATGATGACCAAATTCTTCTACGGAACTCGTATTCTTACCCTATTCCACGTCCGTCGCGACGGAATGCCGGTATGGGAATTTATTCCGACGAATGCGGTTGTGGTGGCTATCTGGACCGCTGCTATTGTTGTCTTTGGATGGCTCGCTGGAAAAGGAGTGGTAAGCTTAGGTATACTAGAGAATATTGAAGGACTTATTGGTACGGTTCTTTTGGTTATTATTGCATTCCACTTCCTCCGAAAATGGCTAAACAAAAGACTCCTCGCCTGGCAACGGCAGCCACGGTAAAAAGCACTGTAAAAAAAGAGTTTTCGAATACCTTTTTTCTCATCCACGGCTACACCGGAAGCCCCACTGATTTCAACGGATTACCCAACTTTTTAACACAGACGTTCGGCGCAACCGTAGAGGTACCACTCCTTATTGGACATGGAACGCGCATTGAAGACTTAGACGGGCTCACCTTACAAGATTTTTTAAACAGGTTTGAACCGAAACTAAAAGCTATAATAGACGCCGGTGAACGCGTGGTATTAATCGGCCACAGCTATGGGGGATTCCTAGCGCTCCACCTCGCCTCGCGCTACCCGGTAGCCGGCGTGTTTACCACCGCAACCCCCTACCAGCTTAAATTTCCATTCAACATCCCAGCCATGTCGCTCCTCGGATACATAAGGAAATACTGGCCGAAAAAACTTCCTTTGGAGGAAATCCAACGTCGGGAAGCTGCATTCTACTACGGCGCCATGCCCGCGTATGGACTCACCCTCGCGCACGATGCTCGGCGCATCATTCAGAAAACGCTCTCGAACGTAACGTGCCCCCTTCTTACCATCCAATCCCGGCATGAGCATATTTCAGATGAACGGAGTCCGGAATCGATGCATACAGCCGCCGGATCAAAAGTGAAAGAAGTATTTATTCTCGATAACGAAACCCACGGGGTATTCTACTCGGGGCACGAAGAAACGATCTACCAAAAGATCTCAGAATTTGTTGAACGCCACCAGCTTTTCGCATGAATCCCGTTAGAGACAATCAATTCTATTATGTCTATGTCTTGCGTAGTAAAAAGAACAATATGTGGTATACAGGATTTACTGTTGATTTACGGAAGCGCTTCAAAGAACATCGTGCCAATATCATCGGCTGGACAAAAGGTAGAGGCCCTTTTGAACTCATATACGGCGAGTTTTGCAAAAATATTACTGATGCCAGGTCGAGAGAAAAATATCTTAAATCGGGCATGGGCAAGCGCTATTTGAAAAATAGGTTGAAGCGCTTCCTGTCTCTAACGGGATGAACGCTCCGTCTACAGGAAAGCCCTACGCCGCCGCGGTTATTCCATCCTTCAACGAAGGCTCCCGAATCGTTCCCGCGATCAAGGCGATCATAGATTCCCCACTCGTCCGAGAAATCATCGTGGTTGACGACGGCTCTGACACGAACGAAACTGAACTCGCCGTTCGATCGTTCCACCAGGTTCGCTACCTTCGAAATGAAGTTAACCGAGGGAAAGGATTCTCCATGGAGCGAGGCGTGAATTCGACCACGGCTCCTATCATCTTTTTTTGCGATGCGGATCTTGAAGGAATTACCCCCGAGATCGTTTCCTCGATCATCGAGCCGGTCGCGAACGAAACGTACGACATGTTCATCGGCATCAGGAACAATGTTGCACAAAAATCATTTCTGCCGTTCGCGTTGAACTCTGGCGAGCGCGCACTCCGCCGGGAGGTGTGGGAAAAGCTTCCTAAATTCTACAAGCATCGGTTCCGCATTGAAGTTGGCATGAACTACTTCGTGCGACACCACGGGAAGGGGTATGGATACAAACTCTTCCCCTACTACCAAACCGCAAAAGAACGAAAATACGGATTCTGGAAAGGCACGGTGCGACGGTGGAAAATGAACGGGGATGTCTCCCTCGCGTGGGCGAGGGCGAACTTTATCGACCGTTTCCGAAACTTTGCATGGCGTAGCCCGAAAACACTAGAGCCCATCTCAAAAACCTCCTAGTTGACGCCTTATTCGAACGGCGGTATTCTACGTTTAGTTCCACCCATCGTTGGCTTGCACGAGCCCGCGGGTGGTCTATCCGGCCCGACAACAAGAACGAAGGAGTGCTTCATGTTGCGCGAGTGCATCCCGCGCGTCGTTCCCTGTCGGACCCCTCGGGTACGCATCGATTCCGTCTGGTAGCGAACCAGCCGGCGCGGTGCGCGCCACTCGGCCACCGCACATCCCTGTTGCGGTGGCCGTTTTTCTAAAAAATATTGAAACTGATACCGTGTTATAATTTGTTTCAAGCTTTTAGTATACGATATAACGTATTCGTAAATCGACTATTCTAATTTTTTGAATAAAAAAACCCGCGCTCATAATTTCTGGAGTTTTTCCCACCTGATGCCCGTTTGGATATGGGTGATTGCGCCGCAGCTTACGAAATTGCCTAAGGATTTTTCACAAAAGGTCGAATTACGTTCAGTACGTTTATTTTAAAAAAGCAAACTAAAATATGAAAAACAACCATATCGAACAAAACGCGACAGAAGAATCTAAGGAGCTGGCCTTGCATTATATGAAAACACTAGTAGAAGTGGCCAGAGAGTCCTTCTTAATTCTTGACCACAATCTTCGGGTGATCTCGGCCAACGATGTTTTTTACCAAAACTTTCAGGTTAAATCTGCGCAAACGGAGAATGTGCTCCTGTATGAATTAGGAAATGGCCAGTGGAATATCCCTGAACTTAAGAACTTGCTGGAAGAAATTTTACCAAAGAAAAAAGTGGTAAAAGATTATGAGGTCAAGCATGTGTTTGAAACAATTGGGAATAAAACAATGTTGCTCAACGCCAGACAAATAGATTCGGTGCAGTTGATCATACTGGCCATAGAAGATATTACGATCAGAGAGGAGCTTAAGGGAGAATTGGCCGAGTATGCCAAAAATCAGGAGGTAAAAATAGCCGAACGGACAGCCGAGCTTGCCAAGCGAGTTAGAGAATTGGAAACGCTCAATAAAACCATGGTGGGCAGGGAATTAAAAATGGTGGAACTGAAAAAAGAAATTGAGGACTTGAAGAAACGTGTCAAAAATGGCAATGGTAAAAACGGGAAAAGGTAAAAAGGCGGAATATGGAGCTAAACCTTCGGAGCTTCGTTACCGCCGACTCTTTGAAACCGCCCAGGACGGGATTCTTTTGATTGATTTTGATACGGGAATGATTTTGGATGTTAATAAATTTTTGATTGATTTACTGGGCTATTCCAAGGTTGATTTTTTGAAAAAGTATCTTTGGGATGTTGGCGTTTTCAAAGATATAGTTGCCTCAAAAGATAATTTTTCAATCTTACGGGAGAAAAAATATGTCCGCTTTGAAAACTTGCCAATTCAGACAAAAACAGGAAAGGTTATTAATGTTGAGTTTGTTGCTAATGCGTATCAAGTGGACGACACGACAGTTATTCAATGCAATATTCGTGATATTACTCACCGAAAGCAAGCAGAAAAAAATCTGAAAAATGCCAATATCGCTGTCCAAAATGTTCTTGAAGACTTAGATATTGAAAAGTCAAAAGTGGAAATAGCTAGAGCCAAAGAAGAAGCTATTTTAATGTCCGTTGGCGATGGACTTCTTGCTACTGATGAGAAAGGCAATATCACACTTGTAAATAAAATAGCTGAAAAACTTTTTGGCAAGAAAAGCGAAGAAATTATGGGAAAAAGTTTTTTTGAAGTCATTGATATTAAGGACGAAAAAGGGGTATCTATTCCATTAGAGAAACGTCCCATAAAGATGGCTTTGGCAGGCGGTACTACTACTACTACTATAGGTCCCGCCTACTATTATGTGCGTAAAGATAAAACAAAATTTCCGGTCGCGATTAAAGTCACCCCTGTTGTTGCTGATAACAAGATAGTTGGGACGATTGAGGTCTTTCGCGACATTACTCAAGAGAAAAGTGTGGACCGGCTCAAATCCGAATTCATCTCAACCGCCTCCCACCAGCTCCGAACTCCACTCACCGCCATCAAGTGGGTGGTGGAGCGGATTCTGAAAACCCAGAAGCTTTCCATGGAGGCAACCGAGTACCTCGGCGACATCCACACGAGCACCCAACGACTTTCGGATCTTATCGATACCCTCTTGAACGTTTCTCGAATTGAGGACGGCTCGATTGGAATCGCACCACAGCCACTCGACGTAGTTCAATTTATAAAAGGATACTTCTCCGAGTGTATGCCTCTCTGCGCAAAGAAAAATATTTCTCTGAAGCTCACGAGGTATCCCGAAACGCTTCCCATAAAAACCGACTTGAGCGCGTTCAGAAATATCGTGCAGTCGCTCGTCTCGAACGCGATCGAGTACACGCCCGAGAAAGGAAAGATCGAAATTGAAATTGAGGACAAGGGGACTACCTTCCTCGTTGCCGTGAAAGATACCGGCATTGGTATTCCAAAGGGAGAAGGCGACAAGCTATTCCAAAAATTCTACCGCGCGGAGAACGCAAAACTCGTGAAAACGGACGGCACCGGCCTCGGACTCTACATCGCGAAAGAGGCCACCGAGCTCTTGGGCGGGCGAATCTGGTTTGAATCTCCTACCGCTACTGCCAAAAACAAGGCGGAAAAAGCAGAGACGCCGGGGTCCACTTTCTTTGTCGAACTTCCCATTGAGGCGAAACTAAAAAGCGGCGAAAAAAGATTCAGTTAAAAACTATGATTCTTATGCTATAATCTGCCTGTACGAAATGCCTGAAAAGTCAACAAATATCTTAGTAGTCGAGGATGAAGAAATGATGCGCAAGGCGCTCCGGGATGAGCTTACGCAAGCCGGTTTTTCGGTTTCGGAAGCAAAAGATGGAGAGGAGGGACTCGCGAAGGCGCTCGGGGAACATCCCGACCTCATCCTCCTCGACCTCCGCATGCCAAAGATGGACGGCCTCGAGGTGATGCGGCGCCTCCGGAAAGACCCGTGGGGCAAAGGGGCATCCATCATCTGGCTTACGGTCTCTGCCGTTGATGATAAGATGCTGAAAGAGGTGCAAACGCTCGAACCCGCCTACTACCTTTCGAAGGGACGGGTGACGCTCGAGGAGGTGGTAGCGAAGGTGCGCGAGCGCCTCGGAATTAAATAGAGCCATGGCAAAAACAAAAATTATTCTCGCGGAGGACGACGAAATTCTATCGAAGGTTATCGCGGAAGAGCTCCGGGAATCGGGGTTCGAGGTGCTCCAGGCGTTCGACGGCGAACAGGGGCTCGAAATGATCAAGCGGGAACGGCCAAACCTCGTGCTCCTCGATCTCTTGATGCCGAAGAAAGGCGGATTCGAGGTGCTCGCAGAACTGAAGGAAAAACCGGAAACAAGGGAAATACCCATTATCGTACTCACCATGCTTGGGAGCGATGAAGATGTGAAGAAGGGGCTACGTATGGGCGCGAATGATTACATCGTGAAATCGCAGCATGCGGTTGCTGAAATTGTTGAAAAAGTAAAGGGTTTCTTTGGACAAGAATCACATCCCGAAGGAACGACCCCACTGTAGTCTCTGGTAGTGAGACTGTCATGGATCCAAAAAAAATAGTTCACATTCGTCTTTTCACCGCAACTATTTTCGTTTCTTTTTTCCTTTTCGCAGCATCTGCATCGGCAGACACAACCGGGACACTCCGCCCAACCGCTGATGGTGGAAACGAAAGTAGCTCCTGGACAAACACTACGGGAACTGCCTGTAATGGAACAAACTGCTCGGTCGACGTTAGTGAGTCGAGCGGTACCACCTGTACGAATGCAGATGGAGATATTTCGTTCGTAGACGGCACCACCAACGGATCAACCCAGACATTCGATATTGACGAGTCAAGTATTCCCGATGGGGCCACCGTGACCCAAATAAGTATCACCGCGTGCTATCGGCGAAGAACAGGATCTCCCACATTTCAATTTCGACACTGTGTGGATGGATCATGTTCGAACAGCGGCACAAACCTTACTGGTACGGTATCCTATGCAGAAAATACTCAAAATTTCGCGGTAAATTTTACAAAAGCATCCGGGACCGATATTGAAATTGGTGCGGTGCGAACGAGCGGCAACACGTTGCGAATAACCCAAATCTCAACAGTCATCACCTATACCATTCCGTCCCTCCCCGCGATTTCTGTCTCCATCCCTGACGACTCTGCTGCGGAAGCGGGACTTGACCCTGGTACGATCCGCCTCACGAGAACCGGGGATATTTCTTCAAATCTTACGGTTCATTTTACCGTGGGAGGAGATGCAACCCCCGGATCAGATTATCAGACTGTTAGCACATCAAAAGTGATTCCTACCGGATCCGCAACCGCAGATATAACCATTACCCCAATCGATGATAGTGACGCAGAAACGACGGAAACTATTTCTATTACACTTGCTGCCGATTCCGCTTATTCAATCGGAGCTCCCGATTCTGGAACGGTAAATCTTTCTGACGACGAAACTCCTCCTCCACCACCACCGCCACCTCCTCCACCACCCCCCTCGCCATCGTCATCAAGCCCAGCTGGCGGCGGAGGAGTTTCTCCCACGCGTGCTTTGTTTTCAGGTAAGGCATATCCGGGAAGTAAAATCACAGTGCTCCGAAAAAGTAGTTTTGATCTTCTCTATTCCCATATTCCCGCAACCACGTATTCGATGTCACCTGAAGGAAATTTCCGGATCGAATATACCGGTATTCTCCAAAGCGGAAACCTTTTCGCGCTTAAAGTAGAAGACAAGGATGGTCGCGAAACAGGAATCATTTCTTTCAATATTGATTTTATGTCTACGAACGACCTCATCGCGGAGCACCTCCTTATTCCGCCGACGATCGGATTCGAGCAAGCGGTAGCGACAAAGGGAATGCCACTCGGGATTGAGGGATATGGAGTTCCCGGCAGTACGATTGAAATTTGGATCGACGGGAAAATGATCGCGACGACTACGGCTGAAACGACTGGTTTTTACCACGCAACGTTTTCAACTGATACAATCTCCCTCGACGATCATCTCGCAAAAGTACGCGAAAAAATATCAGAAGACGAGATAAGTGATTTCTCGATCTCGAAGACATTTCGGATTTCACTTCTTGCGTTTCCGAGGGCTGATTTTAACGGTGACAATTCCGTCACCATTACCGACTGGAGTATTTTTCTCTTCCGCTGGGGATCGACCGATGCCACACTGAAAGAAAAAATAGATATCGACGAAAGCGGCGTTATTGATATCACGGACTTCAGTATTTTTCTGAAAGCAATGAAACTATAATCCTGGTATAATTGATACGATGTACGTTCCAAAAAAATTACTATTCACGATTTGCGCTATCGCTACCATAGCCATATTTCTGCCTCGGATTTCAGAGGCAGCAACTCTTTACCTCTCTTCCGAAAAAAAGAATGTGGCGATTGGGGAATTCCTCACCGTTTCGGTACGGGTGGATACCGATGAATCGTCGGTCAATGCAGCCCAGGCGACGATCACCTTCGATCCAAGCGTTGTCTCGGTAGAGAGCTTTGATAAAACAGGATCAATCTTTAGTTTTTGGGTTGAGGAGCCAGTTATTTCGCCTGAATCAGGAATAATAAGGTTCGTAGGCGGAACACCGAAAGGAGTTTCTGGTGATTCACTTCTTATCCTCGGGCTAAAACTCAAAGCAACGGGAACCGGAACGTTAAAACTTTCGATCGGCGACGCGGTGGTAACCGCAAGCGATGGGAAAGGTACCAACGTCCTCTCCGCAACCCAGGGAGTTCAAATTTCGGTAGGAGGAGGATTTGCCATACCACCACCCCCTGACACGCTTACGGCTGAAATTCCGACTGCGGTGGTTCGGTCACCGACTCCCGCAAAAGGTCTTCCGGCAAAACCGAATGTACGAGTTCCGTTGTATCCCGACCAATCGAAATGGTACAGCGGAACCGGAGAGGCCATCGCGCTCTGGGAGATGCCCGGCGATGTAATCCAGGCAGCAGTCGAGATCACGAAAAATCCGAACACTGATCCTTCAAAAGTTGAACCTGAACTCCTCACGGGGAAAACCTTAGGAACTCTGACCGAAGGGCTCCATTACGTTCATGTCCAATTTCGAAATAACCTCGGATGGGGGCAGATCGCTCATTATCGGATTTCCATCGATCGAACGGCACCAGAAGCGTTTGAAGTGAAAATGGATGAGTTAGCCACTGACAATCCTTCTCCGCTCATAAGCTACAGCGCAGAAGACAGTCTCTCGGGAATTATGGGGGCGTCCTTTTTTCTGGATGGGAAATATCTCACCACCTCAACTTCGTCTCCGTTCAAACTTCCGCCAGTTCCTCCTGGAAAACATACCCTCCTTGTCCGAGTCACCGACTTCGCAGAAAACAGCATCGAAGACGATATCAATTTCGAAACACTGCCCATCCCAACCCCCACCATCCACTTTATCACCGAAGGAATCTCCGAGGGTGAACCGATATTCGTGTCAGGTCGCTCATTCCCTGAATCAGAAATTTATTTCACACTTTATGGGAAATGGGATGAAATTGCATTCGACGGAAGCACGAAAAGCGACGGTCTCGGGAACTGGGAGATAACCATTGATCATATTCTCTCCACGGGAAACTATTTTTTCACCATCACCGCCCGTGACGCGAGAGGCGCACAAAGTTTCCCGCTTGAACCAATTATCATAAAAATAAAACCGAAAACGATTGTTTCGCTTGGTTTTCTCGAGCTTGGATGGTTCGAAATTTTCGTTCTCGTGGTGCTCATCATACTCGCGATCGGCGGAAGTGCCGGATGGTATTACCGAAAAGAAGGCAGGCGCCGGAGCGCCTACGAGACCGTCGCGAGCCGCGATATCGACAAGTTCGCCGTGCTTATCTCGAAAGACCTCGACGAACTTGTGAATCTCGAAGAACGACATGACGAAAGCCAAAAAATGAGGGCTGATTTCCTGATAAAAAAGATGCAGGATACGCTCACAAAAATGAAAAAATATATCGGCGAAGAACTCCGCAAGGTTCGTTAATGCTCGCCTATTCTCCCTAAAAGGTCGGTATTAAAAAATAAAACCAATGAAATGAAAGGAAATAAAGGCATTCACATGGTGGCGTTTACCCTACTCCTCGTGGGTGGTTTAAATTGGCTTGTTTTTGCCTTAACTGGCTGGGACATTGGCCAAATATTCGGAGGTATGGAAACAACCGTTTCAAAGGTAATCTACGTTCTCGTCGGGCTTTCTGCGGTGTACGAACTTCTCGTTCACAAAGCTGATTGCCGACTTTGCAACCCATCGGGAATGTAGCATCCCTGAAAGAGCCCCCGAGAGCGGGGCTTTTTCTTTTTTAGACACAAAGCATCCTTTGGTGTGTTATGATAAATACTATGGGTAATAAATTCATTGCTGCGGCGGTTATCGCCGCGGTCGTTATCGTCGGACTTATCTTTTTTGGAAACGGAAAGTTTTCCGGAGTTGCGATTTCGGATTTTGAATCATGCGTAAGCGCGGGATACCCAATCCTTGAAAGCTATCCGGAGCAGTGCCGCGTTCCCGGGGGTAACACCTACACGCGCAATATCGGTAATGAGCTTGAAAAACTCGACCTTATT
The DNA here is from genome assembly GCA_038063175.1 of Patescibacteria group bacterium. GTDB lineage: Bacteria > Patescibacteriota > Minisyncoccia > UBA6257 > 1-14-0-10-40-38 > JBBTVP01. The sequence goes on along the minus strand of JBBTVP010000022.1, from coordinate 6,574 downwards.
CAGGCCGCGAACCCGAGACCGGGTGAAGTCATCGAAAGCCCGCTCCTCATCGACGGAGAAGCCCGCGGAACATGGTATTTCGAAGCGTCTTTTCCGGTAGTACTCCTCGATGAAAAAGGCACGGTCATTGCAACGAGTCATATGGAAGCCCAGGGAGAATGGATGACCGAAGAATTTGTTCCTTTTAAGGGAACGATTGCGTTTACCGTTCCGGAAACTGAAACAGGAACCCTGGTACTTAAAAAAGATAACCCGTCGGGACTCCCTGAACACGATGACGAACTCCGGATCCCCGTCCGGTTTAAACCAAGTGCGGCACTGATTAAAGTAAAAACGTTCTTCGCGAATGCAGTGCTTGATCCGGCGATCAGCTGCGATAAGGTATTTCCCGTTGAACGAGAGGTTCCACTCACCAAGGCAGTGGGAAGAGCAGCAATACAGGAACTCCTCGAAGGACCCACGATATATGAGCGAGAGTCAGAGTACGTGACCGCGATCAATGACGGTGTCGCACTTCAGAGTCTCACTATCGAAAATGGTGTTGCCCGGGCTGACTTCAGCGAAGAACTCGATCGAGGCGTAGCAGGATCTTGCCGTGTTACTACGATTCGCTCCCAAATCACAAAGACACTTACCCAGTTTGCGTCAGTTAAAACAGTTATTATATCGGTGAACGGGCGCACTGCAGACATTCTCCAGCCGTAACCGGTTCTTCGGTTATGGATATCCTCGCTCACAGTCTTTGGGCCGCAGCCGCCGCAGCCACAGCTAGGCGCAACGTACGTGTTTCCATATGGCGCACGGCGTGGTGGGGAATTTTCCCCGACATTGTAAGTCTCGGACCGATCGCTTTATTCGACGGACTCGCCGCGCTCGAAAATGATTCCGGATTCTGGCAGGAATTCTGGCATACGCAATACGAACCGGCTACTACGTTAGGAGCGGATGTTCTCGCAGCTACTCCCATACTCTATTCGGCTACCCACAGTATTTTCTTTTTCGCAGCATGTTTCGGACTTTTTTATCTCATAAGAAAAAGATTGCTTCCACGATACCGGCTCGAAGGAAAGATTTCTCCTGTTCCCTGGGAACTTATGGGTTGGTTCCTCCATATCGTGCTCGACATTGGGACGCACTCGGCAGATTTCTACCCGACGCCATTCCTTTGGCCTTTTTTTAGCTGGACTGTGAGCGGCATCAATTGGACAAATCAGGTTTTTGCAACAGTAAATTATGGAATACTCGCGGTCATCGGTATTATTTTTTACGCGCAATGGAGAAAGCGGCGCGTCCTGAAAATTGAAATAATTTGACTCTTGTATTGTGGCGTGTTACTCTATATTTTAGATATCCCCACTGGGGAGAAAGGATTGACCGTGAATTCACAAGACCTCCTCTACCTCGTACCTCCTTGGGGTGGAGACCGGGTGAACGATGTGACCGATGTCATGCCGCACGGAGTAGCCGTGAATCTCCGGGGCGGAACCTGGTCAGTGGGCGGGCAGCACTACCCTATCGGATCTTCTACTCGGGATCCCGAGGAATCGCCAGTCGTGATTGGTGTATACCTCCAATCCAATCCAGACCATATGAGAGAAATGGTCCGAACAGCCCAGATCGTTGGCGTCACCTCGGGGTTTTGAGCCCCAAGACACCTCGTGACGCGAGCCGAAGGCGGTACCCCCTGGGTACCGCCTTTACCATGTTCAATCGCATAGAAATCGGTTAATATAAGACATATGAAAAAACTCTACCGATCCCGGCAAAACCGCATTATTGCTGGAGTTTTCGCAGGGCTCGGCAGTTATCTCGAGATCGATCCCACAATACTCCGCCTCACGTTTGCGCTTATCACTGCATTCTCTGGCTTCGTTCCCGGAATCATCGCCTACATTGCGGCAGCGATTATCATTCCCGAAAATCCTGAAGATATTCCTAAGAAAAAAGTGGAACCGGAACAATCTGAACCGTAAATTTAAAAGGTCGGTTTCTCAAATAATCATATGATCCCCGACATTAATTACCTCGCTGTTTTCGCGAGCGCGGTTGCTTCAATGGCAATCGGATTCCTTTGGTACGGACCAGTGTTCGGGAAGCAATGGATCGCGATGATGGGCTTTACGAAGGAACAGATGGATGCTGCAAAATCAAAGGGAATGACGAAATCCTACGTGATCGCACTCATTGGATCCCTTGTTACCGCTTACGTCCTCGCCCATTTTGTGGTATACACCGGAGCCGTGAATATCACGGGAGGTCTCCAGACTGGTTTCTGGGTCTGGCTCGGCTTTGTAGCAACCGTAGCTCTCGGATCCGTGCTCTGGGAAGGAAAGTCATGGAAGCTTTACGGATTGAATATGAGCTATCAGCTTGTGAATCTCCTCGTGATAGGCGTAATCCTCGCAGTGTGGCAATAGGAAATTTCTCTAAGCCCACAGAATGATTTCTTTTTCTCGCCGTGTATCCTTCGGGGACGCTATCTCCGCTGGCTCGCGGAGCGCTCTCTCTCGGCTCGACAGCCTGCGAGAATCCCCGAATGATACACGGCTTCAAACGAATCCGCCTTCTGGCGGATTTGTTTTTATTAAACCCCGCTGCATACCCCGCGACTCGCCGCAGATTTGAATCCTGTCACATCCCGCGTATACTTGTAGTACAACCGCATGCAAAAAACATACAGACGGGGTTTTACCCTTATCGAAATTCTTATCGTAGTCGCAGTGCTCGTCGTGATCAGTGGAGTTTACTATGGCATAAACAGGAACGATACACCGGAGGAGATGGCACAAAAGATTATAGACCCCCGATCCGCTGCTCAAAATGAATGTTTGAAACAATGTAGTGCAATCTATGGGGAATCTGAATCAGTACCTGGCAATGCATGCAAATCAGCGTGTGGTGCCGTAGTAGAGAATAAGAATTCCGAGTACTCCGGAACTTTACTTGCCGGTATATCTGCTCCCCTCCTCGATTTTGTAAAAGCCGATTACGACGCCGCACTGAACACGGATAAACTCGTAGTACTCTATTTCTACGCAAACTGGTGCCCTACCTGCAAAGCAGAAGTTCGTGATGCGCTCTACCCCGCATTCAATGAACTCACCCGCGACGATGTGATTGGGTTTCGAATAAATTTCAACGACGACGAAACGGATGCCATCGAGAAAGCGCTCGCAAAGGAATTCGGCGTTGCCTACCAGCATACGAAGGTATTTGTGAAAAACAAAGCACGGATCCTCAAATCTCCCGAGAGCTGGAATAAAGATCGTTACGCAACCGAAATAGAAAACGCAATTTAATGGAATTAACTCTTTCAGTAGCGCTCCTCGCCGGTCTTGTCTCGTTCCTTTCACCGTGCGTCCTCCCTATCATCCCCGGCTTTCTCGCCTACCTCGCCGGATCAAAGCTTTCTGATGCCGGAAGTCACCGGCGGGACATATTCTTCAATAGTGTCGCGTTTGTGCTTGGATTTTCGGTCGTTTTTGCCACTCTCGGCGTCGTATTAAACACCGTCCTTGAGCACGTTGCCTACGACGCACAGACCTGGCTCGCACGCATCGGGGGTGCCCTTATTATCTTCTTCGGGCTCTATCTTACCGGACTCATCAAGCTTCCATTCCTGGAACGGGAATACAAGCCGCACGTGAATGTGACACTTAAATCGCGCTATGCGACTTCGTTTCTTTTCGGACTCGCGTTTGCGGCCGGGTGGACCCCATGCGTTGGCGCGGTACTCGGCGGAATTCTCGGGCTCGCGGCGCGTGAACCTGGATCTGCATTCACCCTCCTCTTCGCTTATTCCCTTGGGCTTGGCCTCCCCTTTCTTCTCGTGGGGCTATTCGCCTCACCCGCATCTCGATTCATCAACCGATATGCCACCTACGCCCGTTACGTAAATATCGTGTTCGGAATTATTTTGATTGCGCTCGGTGTACTTGCTTTTACCCAGGAATTGAACCGTATCGCGAACTTCGAAATACTCAATAGATTCCTTCTTCGGTAAGTATGCAAAGAAAAAATCTCATTCTGGGCGTCTTAGGAATCCTCATTATCGCTGCAATATTCACTATCGAATCATCGAAGCCGGAACGTACTTCATCCGGCACAGACGATAACGTCGCAGTGCTCTCAAAAACAGAAAAAGCGGCACGCTACGAACCTGCGAAAGAAATTTCCACGCCGGATGGATTCATTAACACAGATTCCATCACGCTTGGCGAATTCATCGGGAAAAAAGTGGTGCTCGTCGATTTCTGGACGTACTCATGCATCAACTGCCAGCGTACGCTTCCCTACTTAAACGCCTGGTATGAGAAATACGCAGACAAAGGCCTCGTGATCATTGGTCTTCATACTCCAGAATTCGAATTCGAAAAAAAATATGAAAATGTTACGGCGGCCGTGAAGAAATTCGACATCAGATATCCGGTAGTGCTCGATAACGACTACTCCACCTGGACCGCCTACAAAAATCGCTACTGGCCGCGGAAATATCTCGTCGATATCGACGGCTTTATCGTCTACGACCACATAGGAGAAGGCGGCTATGAGGATACAGAACGGGCCATGCAAGCGGCGCTCAACGAACGGCTGCAGGTGTTACATAGTGAAGGCACCATCGAAAGTCCAATCGCCGACCCCTCGGGAGTCGCTACGTCCGGTGCGCAAAGCCCGGAAGTTTATTTCGGCGCTTCAAGAAATGAATACTTGGGAAATGGCACTCCGGGTACTACAGGAATCACTATTTTTACCAATCCTCCGGAGATTGTGCCGAACACCCTCTACCTGACCGGAACGTGGAACCTCGAAGACGAACACGCTGAAAACGTAGCGTCTGGAGCAAAAATCATCTTTCGCTACCGCGCAAAGGACGTTTATTTTGTAGCAGGTTCAGATGCAGCGAACGAAATAGAAATACGTATCGATGGGAAACCTCCGACAGGGATCCTCGGTGACGATCTCGTGATGAAAAGTGGCCGCGCGATCGGGACTATAAGAGAAGAACGACTCTATCGCCTCATCGAAGGAGCTGCATCCGAAGAACATACGATTGAAATTATTGTTAAAAACCCCGGCCTTAGAACATTTACGTTCACATTCGGATAAAAATCAGGAATTGAGTGCCTTTTTTGCTTCCTGAATATCCGCACCGATTTGTTCGGTGAGTTCATGTACGGTTCTGAACATTTTAATCTCGCGTAGTTTTTTTATGAATTCAATAGAAATTTCTGAATGTTTTTGCAGCATCACTCCATCCAGTAAAAACGCCTCAAGTGAAGGATCAGATTCATGAAACATTGGTATGGGGCCATAGTGAAACACGGCTTCGTACCGCCTGTCTCCGGCAGAAACCCAGCCAGCATAAATACCATGCTCATACGGAAACGGGTCGGGAATTTTAAAATTCAAAGTAGGAAAGCCAATGCGTGTTCCCCGCCCCTTCCCATGCACTACCTCACCACGATACATCATTGAGAAGCCGGAGTATGTAACTTCGCAACGCGATACACCGCGAAGAGGAGCACTGCCGCCGCAACGTACTGACTTGCGGCAAGAGTTGTGTGGTAGAGGAAAATATCAATACACACGGCAGTCAATGGAAATACGAGCTCAAGGATCGTAGAAATTTTTGCTTCGGTGTGTTTCAAACCACGGTAGTAAAGCCAGAGAGCCACCATGCCAGTCGAAAGCGCGATAATGCCGAGACGAACATACTGACCTCCGGACGGTGCTCCAAGACTTGGTATCTGATCCAAAAAGAAAACAAAAAGGAGCGCGATCGGAACGGTAAGGAAAAATCTTAGCCCGGTAATAAACGTGTGGGAATGCCTCAAGAGCGAAAAACGTGAAAATGCCGTCGAAGTCCCCCACGCAAACGCCGCCCCAAAGGCAAAAAGCGCTGCTATGACTGTCCCACTCCCATCACCAAAATTAACGATACCCCCTTTGAACGTCACAAAATATGCGGCGGCGAGCGCGAGGAACGCCCACCCGAAATAGCGACGATCCACTTTTTCCTTGAGGAGCATGACTCCCGCAAGAATCGCGAAAATCGGCTGCAGTTTTTGAAGTAAAAACACGACAGAAAAAGAAATAAAATTTACCTTCGCGAGCGCGGTCGTAAACCAAAGCGTTCCAAGCACCCCGCTTAAAAGCGCCACAAGAGAGATAGCACTCCATTCTTTCTTCGTAAGTTTTTCTCCTTTCTTCCAGGTATAGATGAAAAATGGCAGAAGAATAATTGCGCCAATGAGATGTTCGTAGAATACGATAGTGATTGGCGGCAACGAAAAAAGACTTCGTCGCAGTATTCCGTCCAACCCCCAGAGTACCGCCGCAATGATGATGAAACCCCCTCCGTACGACCAGACATATTTCATGAGAAAAGAATTTAGATAGTAGTCATAATAGCATTTCTAGGGCTAAAAGACGAAGTTTTGAGCCCATATCAAGCCCCATTTTCTCACTATTGACAAATTTATCCACGTGGATGTATACTCTTTCCTGTTCGTGTTTGTCTCGCACTGGGTGAGACGAACGAGCACATTCCTACCTTGCACTGAAGGAGTTACGA